>CANQUY010000159.1 GCA_947627125.1 uncultured Clostridia bacterium | reverse complement strand
CCGAACGAAATGAACAGGCGGCAAAGAGTGAAGAATATCCGCTAATGGCTTTCATAGCGAATGAGGGCGTTGTACCAAAGGGAGAACGCTATGATAGAAGCGCATTGGTAAATGATACTGAAAATAAGCTCTATAAAAAAACAGAGTACGGGGATTTTATATATAGCTCGAACAATCTTGAAACCGGTTCAATAGGCTTAAATTCCTATGGAAAAGCTACAATATCGCCCGTTTATAGCATTTTTCAGGCGACGGATTTGGCAAACTCCGATTTTATTGGGCGAAGGTTGATCAGAAAAGACTTCATTAACGAAATGGTTAAATGGCGGCAAGGTGTCATATATGGACAATGGCGGATTCACGAAGCAGACTTTATAAAGATAGAAATTTCTGCTCCATCCGTGGAAGAACAGGAGCGGATAGGAATTTTACTTCGCATTTTCGATAACCTTATCACCCTTCATCAACGTAAGTTAGAAAAGCTCAAAAACATCAAGAAAGCATTGCTCGAAAAGATGTTTGTATAGGAGAAAAGAGATGAATTTTAGCGATGCTTCCCATTTTGATAAAGAGTCCGATTTTGAGAGCGCGCTCATTGCGCTGTTAAAAGAATGCGGTTGGGAAAAAGAAGTGCTTTCTTATCCCACCGAAGAAGATCTTTTGAAGAATTGGGCAAATATTCTCTATAGCAATAATCGGGATAGAGATAAGCTCGGTGATTACCCTTTGACGGATGGGGAAATGAAACAGATCATCGAGCAGATAACCAATTTAAGGTCGCCGTATGCCCTCAATAGCTTTATTAACGGCAAGACTGTGGCAATCAAGCGCGATAATCCTGCTGATAAATTGCATTTCGGAAAAGAAGTCAGTTTACATATCTACGACAGACATGAAATTGCAGGCGGCAGAAGCCGCTATCAAATCGTTCAGCAGCCAAAATTCAAGGCGGCTAAGAGTCTGTTCCCTCCGCGTCGGGGTGATCTGATGCTTTTGATTAACGGTATGCCCGTGTTCCATATCGAGCTGAAACGCAGCGGCATTCCAATCAGTCAAGCATGGAATCAGATAGAGAAATATTCGAAGGAAAATATCTTTACGGGGATATTTCAGCTCATACAAATTTTCGTTGCTATGACACCGGAAGACGCGGTGTATTTTGCCAATCCGGGAGCCGATGGTCGTTTTAATCAAGACTATTATTTTCATTGGGGAAACGTCGATAACTTACCGATAAAGGATTGGCGCGATTTTGTCCGTAATTTGCTTTACATCCCTATGGCGCACCAGCTCATTGGCTTCTTTACGGTCGCAGACGGTTCGGACGGTATTTTGAAGGTTTTGCGCTCCTATCAGTATTATGCGGTTGCGGCGATTGCCAATCGGGTAATCCAGAACAAATGGGATGAAAAGAAACAGCGCGGCGGTTACATTTGGCATACTACGGGGAGCGGCAAGACTCTTACAAGTTTTAAGACGGCTGATTTGATTGCAAAGTCGGGCGATGCCGATAAAGTTGTCTTTTTGGTTGATAGAATAGAACTCGGTACGCAATCACTCGACAATTATCAAGATTTTGCAGACGATAGAGATGATGTGCAGGGCACGGAGAATACCGATGTCCTAATTACAAAATTAAAGAGCGGGAATCCATCGGATGCCCTTATTGTGACTTCTATACAAAAAATGAGCCGTGTCGTTGATGACGGCTTGAAAAAAAGACAGCGCGATATTGAAATCATCGGCAAAAAGCGGATAGTCTTTATTGTGGATGAATGCCATAGAGATACATTTGGCGAGATGATGTCTAACATCAAAGAAACTTTCCCTTATGCGCTGTTTTTCGGCTTTACGGGTACGCCGATCCAAGAGGAAAATAAAAAGAAAGGCTGCACCTCAAGCGATGTCTTTGGCGACGAACTGCATAGATATACGATTGGCGACGGTATCAGAGATAAAAATGTGCTGGCTTTCGATCCTTATATGGAGCAAACCTTTAAGGATAGAGATATTAAAAAGCTCGTTGCACTCGAAAAAGTTCATGCAAAGTCTGAGGAAGAAGCGATTAGCGATCCTGCAAAATGCGCGGCTTATTATGAAATTTTAGACGAGCTTGAAATGGCTGGACATTTCGGCGCAGATGGACGATATGTGAAAGGCGCGGAAGATTATTTGCCGAAATCTCAATATAGAACGGACGAACATATCAATACCGTGGTTTCGGATATCCTCGACAAAATTGTTGAGGTGAGTCACGGCGGCAAATGTCATGGCATTTTTGCCACCAGCAGTATTCCTGAAGCAATCGAATATTACAGACGGTTTAAGGCAAAAGCTCCGGAACTCAAAGTTACGGTTCTTGTCGATCCGTCCGATAATAACGAGCATACCAACATTGAGAAAATTCAAGGGCTTGTTGAAATCATCGAAGACTATAACGCTCGCTACTATGGCGGCTCGCCTCAGTTTACAATTTCGACCTATGGAGACATGAAAAAGGACATTTCGCTTAGGCTCAAACACGACGAGGCTTACAAAGGTATAGAAAAAACGCCTGCAAAACAGATTGATTTACTGATAGTAGTCAATCAAATGCTTACGGGTTTTGACTCAAAATGGATCAATGTGCTTTATTTGGATAAGTTGATGGTTCAAGAAAACATCATCCAAGCGTTTTCGAGAACGAACAGAATTTTCGGTAGCGATAAGCCTGTGGGCTTGATTTATTACTATCGTTACCCTCATACCATGAAGCGCAATATCGACGAAGCCGTAAAGACATATTCGGGCGATAAGGCTTATATGGTTTTTGTGGATAAGCTCGAAAAGAATCTCGAAAAGTTCAATCGGGTTTATACGGACATCAAAGAACTGTATGAGAATGAAGGGATTGACGATTTTTCTCACTTGCCCGAAGATATTGCCGTCAGAGCCAGATTCGCACAGAAATTTAATGAGTTCAGCGCGATTTTGGAGATGATAAAGGTACAAGGTTTTTCTTGGAAGCAGCCTAAATATGGTAACACGACCGCCCTTTTGGACGAGGAGCGTTATTTGGTGCTTTTGCAAAGATATAAAGAGCTGTTTGCGCCTACCTCTCCAACGGGTGTAGGCATTGAAGAACCGCCCTATGACCTCGATCCGCACATCACCGAATTGAGTACGGGCAAAATAGATGCGGACTACATGAACAGTCGCTTCGCTAAGTATCTTAAAGTCAAATTGGATGGGCAATCACGAGAGAAAATCGAGGACGCATTACAGGAATTGTATAAATCTTTTGCTTTGTTGCCCGAAGAAGAACAAAAATTTGCGAAGGTGTTTATTGATGATGTGCGGCTCGGCAATGTTATTCCCCAAGACGATAAGTCATTCCGAGATTATATTGTCGAGTATATTCGTGCCGCCAAAGACGACCAGATCTATCGTTTTGCCGATACTTTTGGCTTGGATGAAAGCAAATTGCGCGAATTGGTAGAACTTCATTTGTCGGAGGATAATATCAACGAGTTTGACCGCTTGGGTAAATTGAAGGCAACAGCCGATATACAAAAAGTTAAGGCATACTTCGAGCGGGAATCGGGCGAGCCAATATCAGTATTCAAGGCAAAGTCGAAATTCGATAATTTGCTTCGTAGCTTTATTCTCTCCGGTGGGTTCGATCTGTAATCCTCACCACGATTGGGGCTATAAAGTTTATCAAAAGCCGAGTTTTATATTAGGAAAGAACTGCGTTATTGCGCGTAGTTCTTTTTTTATTTCTTGGGAACAGCGTAAGTTGGGAGAAGTGTGCCAAATAACTATGGGACAATCGCCTGATGGCGCAACATATAGCGAT
>CANQUY010000158.1 GCA_947627125.1 uncultured Clostridia bacterium | reverse complement strand
GGAGCTTCCCGACGTCATCGAGATCGCCGAGAGCCTCTTGAAATATCTCATCAACGCCGTGCTCGAGGAGTGCCCCGAGGAGATCAAGTTCTTCGATTCCTTTGTGGAGAAGGGGCTCATCGACAAGCTCACCCACGTTGCGACGAGCGATTTCGGCGTCTGTACCTATACGGAAGCGGTCAAGATCCTCGAGAAGGAGAACGGCAAGTTCCAGTTCCCCGTACATTGGGGGAGCGATCTTCAGTCCGAGCATGAGAAATATCTCACCGAGCAGGTGTTCAAGCGTCCCGTGTTCGTCACCGACTATCCCAAGGAGATCAAGTCCTTCTACATGAAGCAGAATCCCGACGGCAAGACGGTAGCGGCCACCGACTGCCTCGTGCCGGGGATCGGGGAGATCATTGGCGGAAGCGAGAGGGAGGCGGACTATCAAAAGCTCGTCGCCGCCATGCAGGAGAGGCACATGGACATGGACGCCTACAAGCAGTATCTTGACCTTCGCCTCTTCGGCAGCGTGCCGCACGGCGGATTCGGCCTTGGCTTCGAGCGGTTCGTGATGTATGTGACGGGCATGGAGAACATTCGCGACGTCACCCTCTTCCCGAGAAGCGTAAAATCTATCTATTAAGATAGTTTCGTACGATTTATTTTCAAGGGCGAAAACAAATCGTACGAGGGGTCAAATTCCGTTTTTCACAGTCGCTCCGTTGCCGCCCGCGTCGTTTTCCATTCGGACAGTAAGGTTCCCGTAGGGTACCAAATAGGGTGCGCTTAGGCGGGGAAACCCCGCCACGCGCCGTGATTTGGAATGGCGCCGTAGGAAAACCGTCGCTCATTCTGCCCCGCGTCATTCTGAGAAACGGAGAAAGAACGAAGTCCGAATACCTAACCCGAAGAATCTCGCGGGGCGTTCGTAGAGCATGCGGCGAGATGCTTCGTGTAAGCACCCGTAGACTTCGTACAACTCCCGTTCTCAGCATGACGCCGCACACCTCGGCTTCCCTAACAGGGACAGCGAGGTAGTACTCCCGTCCTCATTCTGAGGGCGAAGCCCGAAGGATCCCATAAAACCAACGGAGCAGGGTTTCACGGGATGCTTCGCGTACGCTCAGCATGAGCAAACCTACTCCGTTCATCACCCTGCCCTTCTGTCCCCAACACGCTACAATCACATTTTTCAATTTCCCAAATCCCATGCGAGAGTTTTTTAAAAATTCATTTCCATATTTCAAGAAAACAATGCCCGTGCAGGCGGTTGCGATCCTGTTCGGGCTCTTTCGCGTGGTCATTCTGCTCGTCACGCCGCAGGTCATCTCCCTGCTCGTGGACAGAGTTGTCACGCCCCTTCTCGGCGGAGAATCCAAAAATACGAGCAGTATTTTCTATTTCCTCATCAAGGATATCCCCGCCGACAATTACATAAAGATCTTTTGGGTTTTAGCCGCGACGCTCCTCCTGTTCGCAGTGCTCTTTTTCATCTTTTTCTATCTGAAATGGCATCTCGCGCATTACTTTTCCCTCAAGAGCGAGGGAATGATGCGCGCGGACGCACTCAAAAAGCTCGGAAACGCGAGCGGACAGCTGCTCTCGCGCTATACGGCGGGGGACCTCATTCTCATCACGACGAAGGATCCCTTCAATGTCCGCGACCTCTATATCCAGCGTTCGCAGGGATTTGCGGACTGCATTTTCTATATCGTCGTCGCGGCCGTCCTTCTCGGCTGTATCCATTGGACGCTCCTGTTTCTTCCGCTTGCGGGAGGGATCTTCTGTATCTTTGTAATCCTCCTCTATAAAAAGCGGATCAAGGTCTATTTCGAGAGCGTATGGAGGGATTCGGCGACCCTTTCGACCACGGTGCAGGAGAGCATCTACGGCGTCAGGACCGTTGCCTCCTTTGCCCGCGAGGACGAGCGGGAAGCGCTCTTCGACGCCGACAATGAACGGCTGAAACAGACCGAATACGGCGGCATCGAGATCTTTGCCTACCGCGACTTACTTATTCGTATCGCGCGCGTTGTCGTCTTTTTGGGAACGCTCGCCTTCGTCATCTGGCTCGGCATACGCGGGCAGATCACTGCGGGCGAATTCACGGCCACAATGGGTTACCTCGGCAGTCTTATGTGGCAGTTCAACAGCTTTGTATTCAATGTGAATGCCTCGCAGCGTGACTTTGTCAGCGGGAAGCGCCTCTTCGACTTCCTCAACGCCGACGATGAGATCGCCAACCTCTACGGCGAAAGGTCCCGTCCGCACGGCCGTCCATCCGCATCGAGCATCTTTCGGTGAAGAATGAAGGAAATTACGCGCTCGAGGACGTTTCGGTAGACATTCCCTACGGCAAAAAGCTCGGCATCATGGGCAAGACGGGGAGCGGAAAGACACTGCTCTGCAAGCTCATGCAGGGGCTTGCCGAGGCGGACGAGGGGGAGATCTACATCGACGGCGTTCCCATTCATGAATATTCGCGGGACGCACTTTTAAAGAGTTATTCCTACGCCCTTCAGAATGTGTTCCTCTTTTCCAACACCATCGCGAGCAACATTGCCCTCTACGACCCCTTTGCGGACAGGGAGCAGATCGAACGGGCGGGGAAGCTCGCCGAAGTGGATGAATTTGCAAGCCGCTTCCCCGACGGCTATCAGACGACGATCGGCGAAAAGGGCTTCGGCCTCTCGGGCGGGCAGAAACAGCGCATCTCTATCGCACGCGCCCTCTTCAAGAACGCCGCCGTCTTTGTGTTCGACGACGTCACGAGCGCACTCGATCTGGAAACGGAGCATGCCGTTCTGCAAAATCTTGCGCGGGAATGCGCCGAAAAGACGACGATATTGGTGACGCACCGCGCGACGGCCCTCAAGGACTGCGACGAGATCCTCTTCCTCGAGGACGGCAAGATCACGGAGCGGGGGACCTTTGAAGAACTCATGTCGCTCGGCGGCAACTTTGCACAGATCTACAATCGGCAGGCGAAGGAAATGGCCTTCACGGAGTGAGTATGAACGATCTCTATTACAAGGACGAATACGTACGGGAGAAATTCTCGGCGCACATGATGGGAAAGCTTCTAAAGAGCGCGTTGAGGCACAAGGGGCCCTTCTTCGGAAGCATTCTCATCGAGGTTGCGCTGGGGCTCTTTTCGCTGCTCCCGGGGATCCTGTACTCCGTCATCATCTCCGCGCTCTTTCCCACGGAGGGAGGTCTTGGGGAGCATTATCTCCTTTTCTCCCTGCTCGCATGCGGAGGACTCGCCGTTGCGTGGATCGGCTCGCTCATCTTCGGCCATCTCGAAAACCTCGTTCCCGTCAAGTACGGGACCCTCTTCTCGACGGAACTCAGAAAGGAGATCATGGACCATGTCATGCTGCTCTCCTTCCATTACTTCGACACCCACTCTACGGGCAAGATCTTAGTCCGCGTCACCAACTATGTGGACGATATCGCCGAACTCTTCGGCAATCTCTTCTATTCTATCGTCTATGCGGCAGGCGTGCTCGTTATCGGCGTTGTGTGGATCCTCTGCCTCGATTGGCGGATCGGTGGGGCGGTCGTCCTTGCGCTCATTCCGCTCTGCATCCTCATGTATCTTCTGAGCGTGCAGATCCACCGCCGCTCGGGCGTCGATCACAACAAGAATGCAAACTATACGGCCTTTGTCGCCGAGAATATCGGCGGGGCGGAGGTCGTCAGGGCGTACAACCGCGCCGCGCTCAACTGTGAGATCGGCAAGGAGCTCTTCGGGGAATACAAGCACGCCTTCATGCGCACGACCAACGTCCGCGAGGCATTTTTCCCGCTCTCCCACGGGTTCGCCAACGCCATCCTTGTCCTTATCGTCTACGGCGTCGCCCTTGCGATCGGGCTCGGGGATGCGGTCTCGATCTCGATCTCGATTTGGATCCCGGGGATCCCGTTCTAGG
>CANQUY010000157.1 GCA_947627125.1 uncultured Clostridia bacterium | reverse complement strand
TCTGCAAAACGATCGCCTCGCTCTATGCGGACGGCTCCCTCTTCTACCATATCGGCGTGACGCTTCTCGAAACGCTCATCGGCTTTATCATCGCCGTAGCGGTCGGGTGCGCCGTCGCCCTGCTCCTCTGGTGGAGCGAAACGCTGAAACGGGTGCTGGAACCCTATATCGTCGTGCTCAACGCACTGCCCAAGATCGCGCTCGGTCCCCTCATCATCATATGGTTCGGAACGGGCAGCACGGCGATCGTATTCATGACGGTGCTCGTCGGCGTCATTGTCGCGACCCTTCACATGCTCACCGCCTTTATGGCCACGGATGAGAACAAGATCCTGCTCCTCCGCTCCATGGGCGCGAGCAAATTCCAGATCCTGAAAAAACTCGTCATCCCCTCCTCCCTCCCCGCATTCATCTCCATGCTGAAAGTCAACGTCGGCATGGCGTGGATCGGTTCAATCATGGGAGAATACATCGTGTCGCGGGCGGGGCTCGGATACCTCATCGTCTACGGCGGGCAGGTATTCAACTCGACCTCGTGATGAGCGCCACCTGCATCCTATGCGTGCTCGCCGCGGGCATGTACGCCCTTGTGGTGCTTCTTGAAAAGCTGATCGTAAAGGATGCAGAGAGCTGAAAAGAACAGTCCGACGCAGCCGATCACGGGATAGAGCTTCCCAACGATGCCCTTGAGCCCGACGCGGGACACACCAAACGCCGCAAGGAGAATGATACTCTTTGCGGCTATTTTCTTTTTTGGGGAGAGGCCGCTGCAGGCTGAAAAGGGCGTATAGAGCGACGACACGAGGGAAGTGAGGATCGCAAACCCCACGGCAGCGGAAAAGACTTTCCCTCCCGCGACGGCGAGAAAGGGCATTTCGGCATTGAGCGCATTCGCCCCCTCTCGGTAGACGCTCCCGAGAATGCACACGGCGGAAACCGCGATCAAGGCGGCGGCGATCGCAGAGGAGAGCGCGGGCCGACGCATTTCCCTCCCCGCATCCATCAGAACGGGCGCCATCAGAAAGGAATTCATGCCCGCATACAGCATCCATCCGAGAGAGAAAGTGTCGCCGCGCGGATAAAAGAACACCGGACTTTCGGCATAAAAAAAGACAAAGCACAGAAGGACGGGGACGAGAAACAGATTGAGCGCGGAGATCCCCTTCATCCCCTTTTCGAGAAAGAATACAGAACAGACGATGCCGCAGACGGAGAGAAGCGGCGAGAGCCTCGGAAGGAGCGCGTCGAGCCCTGCCAGCATTCCCGCCGAGGAAACGAAAGCGCAAAAGAGAACGGCAAACCGGAACAGTCCGCCCCATCCCACAACACGCAGGACGCTCTCGAATCCCCCATACTTTTTTCCGAGATACAGATAGAGAATGCACAGGAGAAAAAAGAGTGCGCATGAGAGCATGAGCGGCAGCAAAAAATTGTTTACCCCGAAAAAGCGGACAAGCTCCGCTCCCGTGATAAACCCCGCCCCGATCGTTCCGCCCACAATAAAAAATGCACCCCTAAGGAACCCCATTTGCAATGTAATATGTCTGACACAGGTATTTTATGAAAAAAATTTTGGGTTTTTTTGAAAAATTATGTCTGACATAGTACTCTGCCTATTGACAAAAAATGAAATTTGTAGTATAATATGGAAAAACACAAGGAGGAAGCACATGGACGAGGAAATCATGCCCGTAGAAACGGACGACGACGAAATCACAGCGGGGCCCGAAACGGATGATGAAGAAAAGCCCGAAAAGAGCGTCAGCGCAGATCTCATACGCGGCCATATCAACACGATCATTCTTCGTTCTCTCTACGACGGCGACAAGTACGGCTACGAGATCATAGCCGAGATCGAACGGAAGAGATCGGGGCAGTATTCTCTCAAACAGCCCTCTCTCTATTCCGCGCTCAAGCGTCTTGAGAAGGACGGATACATCACATCCTATTGGGGAGGTTCTGTCGGCGGCGGCAGGAGAAAGTACTTCTCCCTCACCGACGAGGGCAAAGCGGTATCGGAGCAGAATCAAGCGGAGTGGGAATATTCCCGCACCATCATCGATTCGCTCATTTCCGACCGTGACTTTGACTTCAACCGTCCCGCCCCCACCGCCGTCGATATGAGCGTTCTCAGAAAATCCACCTCCCGCGTTCCCTCCTCGAGGGATGACGAAGAGGACGGCGAAGAATTCTCCTTCGAGCCCGAGTTCGACGGCTCTACTCTCAAAGAACAGCTCGAGGAGAACGCCAGGCAGAAGCAGGCGGAGCTTGAGGCTTCCTATGACGAAAAAATGAAAGCGCTCGAGGCGGAATATGCGGAAAAATTTGCCGCGCTCGACAGAGAACGCGCCGATTTTGAGTCCGAAAGAGCGCGCCTCGAGGAGGAGATGGACGCCCGCGAACGGGAGCTTGCCGATTCGTACGAGGCAAATCTGAAACAGCTTGATCTCATCCGCGCACAGCAGGAGGACGCCATTCGGGCCCAGAGAGAGGCCTTTGAAAGGGAAAAGGAGAGATTCGAGAGCGAAAAGGCGGAATTCGACGGCCAAATGGGCGAAGCGCAGGCGGAAGCGGACGAAGCCATCAGAAACGAACTCGAACTTCAGAAACAGAAAAATGCCGAAGCGGCCGAGGAGCATGAACAGGCGGTCGCCGCTCTCAAAGCGGCCAACGAACAGGCCCTCGCAGACCAGCGCGAAGCCGACGAAGCCTCGCTGCGTGCCGAAAGGGAATTCCGCGAAAGAGCCTTAAAGGAGCTCACGGAAAAGCACGAAAGAGAACTCGGCGAGCTTTCGGAAAGGCACGAGAAGGAGATGGAGAGCCTGCAGGATTCCGCAAAGGAGGAACGGGAAACCGCCGTCCGCGCCGCCCGCGAGGAGGAAAACCGCCGCTGCGAGGCCCAATATCAAGCCGAAAAGGCCCGCTACAGCGAACTTCTCGCCGAGGAGAGGAACCGCTACAATGCCGCCCTCGCCGAAGAGAGCTCACGCCATGAGGCGCAGATCCGCGACGACCGCGCGCGCTATCAACAGGCGCTCGAGGAGCAGCTCGCCCTGCTCCGCAGGCAGATGGAATATGAGATGGCGGAGCGGGAAAAACAGCTCATCCACAACAATTTTATCTCCCTCGTCAACTCCCCCTCTTCCCGGGAGAGCGCCGCGCCGCAACCGCAGCCTGTTCCCCAACAGGATCCCGTCAGGACGGAAGAGAACTACCGCAATGTTGTCGGCCGCCTCTACGAAAACACCGTCCGCACACAGGCAAAGCCCGCGGACGTCGCCGCAAAACCTGTTTCCGGCATCGACTTCAGAGATATTGAAAACCGTGCCAAGCGCGACGGAATCCAAGTAGAAACGGTCGGCGGAGAAACTCCCGCCCCCGCCGTCCATAGCGAGGACGTCAATACCGTACATAAGGGAAAGGCCCTCTTTTTGAGCTCCATCGCCGTGTTCTTCTGGTGCATTCTCGTGGGCGGCATCACGATCGGGCTCAAGAACACCTTGACCGTTCCCGTCTTTTATCCCTATCTTATGTGGGGCCTCGGCCTTGTCCTTCTTCTGACAACGGGGCTCATGTATGCGAATCACTTCGGCGCAAACAGGCTCAGAAAACCCACGCTTTCCCTGATCAATTCGATCGTCATCTATGCGTTGATCGTGATCGTTGCCCTCATCGTCGCCCTGTCCGTCAGGATCGACTTCGGGGATATCTCCTCGCTCATGACCTATGTCATTCTTCCCGCCATCTATTTCATTGGCGTGTTCATCTTCGGGCTCTGCTATTTCCTTCAGGTGAGGCCGAAAAAGAATCAATGAGCTATGAAAAGACGCCGCAACCGCGGCGTCTTTTTTGGTAACTGAAAACCACGCGATAGTCGCGTGGTTCAAAAGAGGCTATGCCGATGAGGTAGACAAAAACACTCCGAT
>CANQUY010000156.1 GCA_947627125.1 uncultured Clostridia bacterium | reverse complement strand
GAGGTTGAGGATCTTGACCTTTCTTCCCCTCGCGACGGCGGAACGGACGAGCTCGCCCGTTCTCTCCCAATTCACCGCCTGCTCGGGGAAGAGCCCCGTATGCTTGAAGCCCATCGGCTTGATCTTGAAGGTGAGGTCCTTATAGCCGACCGTCCACTCGGAGGGAATGGGACGGCGGTATTCCCATGCTCCGCCGCCCTTGTCGCTGCGGCGGTAGACGGCGTCATAGTCGAGAGAAAAGAGATCCGCCCCCTGCCAGATGACCTGCGGATCGGGACGGAGCAGCTTGATATTCCCCCACCGTTCCAGTTTATAGCCGTCCCCTGTGGCGAGGACGGAGAAGTCTTTCCAGCCGTCGGCAATGCGAATCATGGTTTTATTATAATAAAAAATGAAAAGTTTGTAAAGAAAAAACGCGGCATTGAAAAAAATTCCTCCCGAAGGACACAACCGATCCCTCATCCCGAGTGAAGCGAGCGGATCTCGTAGACCGACGGAACCAGCCCCGCGTCATTCTGAGAAACGGAGCAGGGCGAGAGAACGGGACATAACCCGAAGAATCTCGCAGGACGGTGTTGATTGTGCGGAACCAGCCTCGCGTCATTCTGAGAAACGGAGAATAAACGAAGTCCGACGAATTGACCCGAAGAATCTCGCGGGGCGGTGTTGATTGTGCGGAACCAGCCCCGCGTCATTCTGAGAAACAGACGTTGAACGAAGTCATAAGAACTTGACCCGAAGAATCTCGCGGGGCGTAAACACACAATCCGGCGAGATGCTTCGGTACAGCTCTCGTAGACTTCGTTGTACTCCCCTTCTCAGCATGACGCCGCCACCTCGCCCTCATCCCGAGGTCCGAGCGGATCTCGTAGACTAACGGAACCAGCCCCGCGTCATTCTGAGAAACGGAGAATAAACGAAGTCCGACGACTTGACCCGAAGAATCTCGCGGGGCGTTTACGAACACGATGCGGTCGTTGCCCACCCCCCTACCCCCCTCCTCGGGAGGGGGGGCATGACTTCGTTCCACTCCCCTTCCCAGCATGACGCCGCCCCGGCCGCCATACCATACAAAAAAGAGAGGTCGCCCTCTCTTTTTTGCTGTGTGGATATGTTTTAGGTAAAAGGAGATTTACCTTCTGTGAGCATTTAGTTTCCCGACGTCACATTTCCCGAGGCGTCCGCCGTGTATACGGTCGTCGTCCCGCCGTGCGTCACGGTCGCTGTGCTGTTGGTGAACGTCGCGTCCGCGCCGTTATTACAGAAGAAGCCCGTCACCGTTCCGCCTGTGATTTCACCCGTATAGGTAAAATGATCAACCGTAGTACCTTCATGGACAACAGAGCCGAAGCACGCATTGGCATTTTGGGAAGCAGAAAGTGTTCCCGTCGCGGTGCAATTTTCATATGTATTTCCGCCTTGTTCCCATCCGACGATTGAACCAGCCGAATGGTTCGTTGCATCTACGTCGATATTTGTCGTCAGATTGGAGTATGTTCCGCCGTTCTGTCTTGTACCGCCGGCAATCCCACCAATCGCACTTGAACCGCGAACATAGCTACCTTCTTTTACGTTGACCGTAATGGTATCTGCAATCGCGCCCATGTGGCCGACGACTGCACCCACATAGGAAGGGCCACTGACATGGATTGTACCCTGCAGGGTGATCTTTTGCAGAGAAGGTGTCCCTGCCGACCCCGCTCTTCCGACGACAACGCCCGTAAATCTGGTGCTGCCCGTAACGTCAGCATTTTCAAATATGATATTCTTGATAATGGCGTTATTAATCACACGTCCAAAAAATCCTGTGCCATCGGTATAGCTTTCACTTATATACAAGTTTTGGATTTTATACCCTTGTCCGTCAAAGGTCCCGCCGAATGAAACATCATCCGTACTTGTGTGCCCGATCGGTTCCCATTCTTCGTTGTCAAGATCGATATCCGCTTCAAGATATGCCGTCCAACCCGCAAAGTTCTTGCTGTTGATCGGACCTGTGTATCCGTTTGCTTTCCATGCATTGATCTCGTCGCGGAGCCACTTGAGCCCTTCTGCAGAATAGATATGGACCGTCTTGTTTGCGTCATCGCGTGCCGCACCGTTCCAAATGACTGTAACGGTGTTGCCGCTCATTTCGGGGACCTGATCTCCATTTCCCTTTGTTTCATACTGGGAACCAATAATGCCGTTGTTCAAAAAGAAATCGACATTGCCCGTTTTCACGGTGACAGTTCCCGTGCAGTTCTCAATCTTAATATTTTTTGCACCGGACTGATATGTCCCCGCAACTGCCCCGACGCCATAAGAGTCATAGCTTACAGCGGTCGTAACCAAATCGACTTCAACGTTCGTCAAAGTGCATTCGGAAATTGTGGTATTCGATGCCATATGCCCCATAATTCCGCCGACGCCTGCATTGATCGCCCACGGCGAGAATCCAACGCCGTTTCCGATCTCCACCTGGACGTCGGAAATTGTGCACTTGGACACGGTGACGGAATTTTCGTCCGTCCAGCCGACGACCCCGCCCGTATGGCTTTCGCCGAGAATCCATGTCGTCACGCCTTTTTTCGCTGTCAGGTCACAATTCGTTATTGTCGTCGTACCGCCGTCCGCTCTGCCAAGGATCGCGCCGACATAGCTGCCGCCCCACAGAGCAAAACCACTGATGTCAACATTGTCGATCGTGCCGTAACCAACAGCCGCGAGGATAGCAACACCTGTACCCGACATTCCGGTGCTTTGCGTCCAATTTTTGACGTCTGCACTTTCAATCACGAGATCCTTCAATGTAGCGCCCTTGATCCACCCAAACAAGCCCATGCTCGTATCATTATATTTGGATCCCGTTTCGGGTGTTTCAAAATGGCTTCTGTCAACAGTTAAATTGAAAATTGTTTTGTGATTTCCATTAAACGTGCCCGCAAAAGCAGGATTTGAAGAATCTCTCAGCCCCCAATATCCAATCGGGATCCAGGGTTCGTTGTTGAGGTCAATGTCGTTTCCGAGCGTAACCGTCTTGCCCGTATAGGAATTCGCCCCGATTTCCGCAAACTCACCTGTGCCGTTCACGCTGTCGCGGAATGTGGCAAGACCTTCGGCGGAAATAATTTCGTATGAGGTCGATCCCTCAACGGCTTCGCCCTTTTCATCCAATTTACTCTTTTCGTAGAAGCCCTCGCCGATTTTTTTGCCGACTTCAGTGTTCTCGCCCTCAACTTTTACATCACCGTCGCCGGCAAGGGAGCCCTCCGTCCCATCCGCGCTGACGTCCACGTCCTCAACCGTGACGGTCGTATCGCCTGCGACTTGCCCGACAAGGCCGCCCACCTTGGCGTTTTCATCCGTTGCCGTTACAGAGCTTGCCTCGACAACGACGTCGATAATGGAGGTATGGGCCGAAGTGTCCGACTTGAGGACTTCGCCGACGACAACTGCGCCGAAAGAGCCCGCGCCCGTCGCCGTGACTTCTGCCTCCACAAAGCGAAGGTGTTCGATCGTCGCGCTCTTGACTGCGCCGAAGAAGCCGACCTTTTCGCCGTTCGCGGCGTTCGCCTTGAAATTATAGATCGTGTGCCCCTCGCCGTTGAATGTGCCCATGAAGGGATGAGCTTTGGTGCCGATGGGCGTCCATTCCGCCTCGGCTTCGCGCGTCGGAGCATTCCTTCTGAGGCTCGCCCCCGCCGCCGTTTCAAAATGGATATCTGCCTTGAGGTGAACTTCCTTCCCCGCGTATGTATTGCCGTTCGCAACGCTTGCGGAGAATGCGCTGAGCTCGGAAAGCGTGTGGATCTCGACTGTGTTCTTTACGACGGTGTCCATGAGAGTTTCCCATGCGCCGTTATGGAATCTGTACAGACGGTATCCCGCGCCCTCTTCGTCGATCCCCTTAAACACGCCGAGGTAGAGGTCGCCCTCATTCGGGTTGGCGGGATTCTCTTCCGTGGGAGCCCCGTTGCCGTTGTAGAA
>CANQUY010000155.1 GCA_947627125.1 uncultured Clostridia bacterium | reverse complement strand
CTACTTCGCGCTACGCGCTCGTGCCGCGCTTAGTGCAACAAGAATGCGCGCGGGGCACCATGACGTAATTGGAACGCCGCCGTTCTCAATCTCTCTCCGCCACAATTTTTAATTTTAAATTTTTAATTTTGAATTACTTTCTTCAAAAATTGGCCCGTGTAGCTCGATCCTACCTTAGAAACCTCTTCGGGGGAGCCCGTCGTGACGATCTCGCCGCCGCCGTCGCCTCCCTCGGGACCGAGGTCAATGATATGGTCTGCGATCTTCACTACGTCCAAATTATGCTCAATGACGACGACCGTGTTCCCGCCCTCGCGAAGTTTCAGCAAAATGTTGATGAGTTTTTCGACGTCGTAGCTGTGCAGACCCGTCGTGGGCTCGTCCAAAATGTAGAACGTCTTGCCCGTGGAACGCTTGGAAAGCTCGGTCGCGAGCTTCACCCGCTGCGCCTCGCCGCCCGAAAGGGTCGTGGAGCTCTGCCCCAATTTGATATAGCCGAGGCCGACTTCGTTGAGCGTCTTGATTTTATTATAGATGGACGGAATGGCCTTGAAGAAGTCGCAGGCCTCCTCCACCGTCATGTCGAGAACGTCCGAAATGCTCTTGCCCTTGTATTTTACCTCGAGCGTTTCGCGGTTGTAGCGCTTGCCGCCGCAGACCTCGCAGGGGACGTAGACGTCGGGCAGGAAGTGCATCTCGATCTTCATGATGCCGTCCCCCTCGCAGTTCTCGCACCTGCCGCCCGCGATATTGAAGGAGAACCGCCCCGCCTTGAATCCCATGACTTTGGCGTCGGGCGTCGCGGCGAAGAGCTCGCGGATGGGGGTAAAAACTCCCGTATATGTTGCGGGATTGGAGCGCGGCGTGCGGCCGATGGGTGATTGGTCGATGGCAATGACCTTGTCGAAGTACTCCAGCCCCGTAAAGGCTCCGCTCTTGCCCGTGGGGAGGCGGGAACCGTTGAGATTGTTCGACAGAATGGGCAGGAGAATTTCATTGACGAGGGAACTCTTGCCCGAACCGCTCACACCCGTCACGCAGGTGATGAGCCCGACAGGGATCTCCGCCGTGATCCCCTTTAAGTTATTCTGGCGGCAATCTTCGACCTTGAACCATCTGCCGTCGGGTTTCTTTCTCGTTTGGGGGACAGGGATCTGCCGTCTGCCCGCGAGATAGTCCCCCGTGATGGAGCGGGGCTCCGCCATGATGTCCTCCACAGTGCCGCAGGCGACGACTTCGCCCCCGTGCACGCCCGCTTTGGGGCCGATATCGACGATATAGTCCGCCGCCCGCATGGTGTCCTCGTCGTGCTCGACGACAATGAGGGTGTTCCCCAAATCGCGCAGACCCTTGAGGGAACTCAAGAGCCGTTCGTTGTCCCGCTGGTGCAGGCCGATAGAGGGCTCGTCAAGGATATACAATACTCCCGTGAGCGCGGAACCGATCTGCGTGGCGAGGCGGATGCGCTGGCTCTCCCCGCCAGAGAGGGTCGCCGCGCTCCTCGAGAGGGTGAGGTAGTCGAGCCCGACGCCCACGAGGAAGTTGATGCGGTTTTTGATCTCCTTTAAGATGACGTCGGCAAACTTGTGCTGCGCGGGGGTGAGCTTTAGCCGATCGAGGAATTGATAGAGCGCGGACACGGGTAAATCGCATATATCTGCGATATTTTTGCCGCCGACGGTGACGGCGAGGGCCTCCTTTTTGAGGCGTTTCCCGTGGCAGACGGGGCAGTCGGTGGTGCGCATGTAGCGTTCGATATCCCACTTCACGCCCACCGAACTCGTCTGGTTGTAGCGGCGTTCGAGATTGTTGACAAACCCCTCCCACGCGCTCTTGTATTCGGAGGAGAAGGAACGGGTCGCATAGTGCATGTCGATCTTCTCTCCCCCGTTGCCGTACATGAGCATGTCGAACACGCCCTCGGGAAGGTCCTTGACGGGGACGTCCATGGAGAAATGATAGTGTTTGGAGAGGGCCCCCAAATACATTTGGGTGACGGTGGAGCTGTCGAGATTCCAGCCGCTGATCTTGATCGCCCCCTCGCGGAGGGACTTGGTACGGTCGGGGTCCACTCTCTGCTGAAAGCCGAGGCCCGTGCAGGCGGGGCAGGCTCCCCAAGGGGTGTTGAAGGAGAAGAGGCGGGGCTCGATCTCCTCAATGGAAATGCCGCAGTCGGGGCAGGAATAGCGGGAGGAATACAGCGTTTCCTCGTCGCCGCAGTCAATGACGACGAGCCCGTCGGATAGCTTCAATGCCGTTTCGAGGGATTCGGTCAGACGCTTTAGGATGCCGTCTTTGACGACAAGACGGTCGATTACGACGGAGATATTGTGCTTGATATTCTTGTCGAGGGTGATCTCCTCCTGCAAGTCATAGACGATCCCGTCGATCTTGACCCTTGCGTAGCCGCTCTTGCGGAAGGAGGAGAGTTCCTTCTTGTATTCCCCCTTCTTGCCGCGGACGACGGGCGCATTGACGAGAATTTTGCTCCCCTCGGGGAGTTCCATGACCCTGTCTGCAATTTCGTCCACCGTCTGGCGGCGGATCTCCCTGCCGCAGTTGGGGCAATGGGGAACGCCCGCGCGCGCATAGAGAAGGCGGAGATAGTCATAGATCTCTGTCACGGTGCCCACGGTGGAGCGGGGGTTGTGGCTCGTCGTCTTTTGGTCGATGGAGATGGCGGGAGAGAGCCCGTCGATACTCTCGACCTCGGGTTTTTCCATCATGCCGAGGAATTGGCGGGCGTAGGAAGAGAGGCTCTCCATATAGCGGCGCTGGCCCTCGGCGAAGATGGTGTCGAAGGCGAGCGTGGACTTTCCGCTGCCGGAGAGCCCTGTGAACACGGTGAGGCTGTTCCTCGGAATGTGTACGTCGATGTTTTTTAAGTTGTTGGCCTTTGCGCCATGAACAAATATTTCGTCTTGCATAGTTGATTATAGTTGGGTGGTGTGCTCATTCAGAGCGGCGGGGGCGGCGTCATGCTGAGCACGGGGGCGGGGGCGGCGTCATGCTGAGAACAGAAGTGGTACGAAGTCTGCGGCGGCTCACCCGAAGCATCTCGCCGCATCGTATGCAGTCGCCCCGCGAGATTCTTCGGGTTAGGTCGTCTGACTGCGTTTTGTGTCCGTTTCTCAGAATGACGCGGGGCTGGGCGGAGCGGGGGCTTACAGCGAGGTCAGTAAAATGTTCAGAAGCCCAGCGAGCTGTTTCCAATTCGAGGCGCGGTAGCGGATCTCGGAGGCGCGGGAAACGTTGTGCTTATCGACCATCAAAATCGCCGCAACGCCAAGCTCCTGCGCGGCAATGCAGGTCGAAAACGAATCGTCGATAAGAATGGGAATGCCCTGCTCCTTGCAGTACTTGCCCTTCTCCGCAAAGGGAACGTCGGCGACGATCTCGTCATAGGGAATGCGCCGCTTTTCGAGCCAATCGCGGGAAACCTTTTCGGGGTTGACGAACCATTCCCTCTGACGCGCGGTGAGCACAACGATCTCATGGCCCGCCTTTTTGAGAGCGGTGAGCACTTCCCGCGCGCCCTTTTTGGCCTCGGCGTCGGTGAAGATGGTGATGCCGCCCTCGCGGATAAACTTCAATACGTCGTCGATTTTCCAATCGAACACGTTGACGAGCGCGTGGGCGTTTTCGTCCACGAGCTTGAAGGGTAAATTGTACCGCTCGATATAGCCGCTTGCCCGCGTCACGCGGTCCACGACGGACAATGTATCATCCAAATCGACTGCGATTTTCATAGGTAAACTCCGATTGTTAGAATTGAAAATTAAAAATTAAAAATTGCGGTGGGAGCAGGATTGAGAACGGCGGCGTTCCAATCACGTCATGGTGAGCGTAGTCGAACCATCACCGCATTCTCCCCTCATCCGTCACGGCAAGGGCAGCCCGAACGGAGTCCCCCTTGCTTCCCCTCTTAGGGGAAGTACCCCGAAGGGGGGATAGGGTTCAAAAACCCCTCAG
>CANQUY010000154.1 GCA_947627125.1 uncultured Clostridia bacterium | reverse complement strand
GCCGAGCGCGGGCTTGCCCCAAGGCGTTTCGGGACCGGCATGGCCCACAGGGCTCTTGCCTTCGCCGCCGCCGTGCGGGTGGTCGTTCGGGTTCATGACGGAGCCGCGGACGGTGGGACGGATGCCGAGGTGGCGGGTCTTGCCTGCCTTGCCGACGCGGATGATCTCGTGCTCGAGGTTGCCGACCTGCCCGATCGTGGCCCTGCAGAGGAGAGGGATGAGCCTCATCTCGCCCGAGGGCATCTTGATGGTGGCATAGGCGCCCTCTTTTGCCATGATCTGCGCGGCGATGCCCGCAGCCCTTGCGACCTGTCCGCCCCTGCCGGGCTTGAGTTCGATATTGTGGACCATCGTGCCGACGGGGATATCGGAGAGGGGCATGGAGTTGCCGACCTTGATGTCCGAACCGGGGCCGCTGACGACCTTATCGCCCACATTGAGGCCGACGGGTGCGAGAATGTACTTCTTTTCGCCGTCCGCATAGGCGAGGAGCGCGATATTTGCGCTGCGGTTGGGGTCGTACTGGATGGACTTGACCGTTGCGGGAATGCCGTCCTTGTTCCTCTTATAATCGATGATGCGGTACTTCCTCTTGTTGCCGCCGCCGATATGGCGGACGGTGATCCTGCCGAGGTTATTCCTGCCGCCCGACTTTCTCTGGTCCTCGAGGAGGGCGCGCTCGGGCTTCTGTTTCGCAATGTCTCCGTAGACGGGGACAGTCATCAGGCGCCTTGCGGCCGATGTGGGTTTATATCTCTTGATTGCCATAATTTCTACTCTCCTTTCGGGTTACGACAGCGAACTGAAGAATTCGATGGGCTTGCTGTCATCCGTAAGACGGACGACCGCCTTCTTCGTCGCGGGCGTGTACCCCTCGTTGCGCCCCATTCTCTTGAGCTTGCCGGGGAGCGATACGGTGTTCACGCTCTTGACCTTGACGGAGAACATCTTCTCGACAGCGATCTTGATCTGCGTCTTATTGGCGTCCTTCCGTACCTTGAACGTATATGTTTTGTCTGCGATCCCGTCATATCCCTTTTCGGTGAGAACGGGCTTTAAGATGACATCCTCGGGTAACATCAGCAATATACCTCCTCGAGTTTTTTCACGCTCCCCTTCGTGAGGACGACCGTGGAATTGGCAACGACCTCGTAGGTGTTGATCTCGTCCACGGAGAGGGTGTGCAGCGTGGGAAGGTTGCGGCTGGCGAGAATGACATCCTTGTCGGGCTCGTCCATGACGACGACCGCGCTCTTTTCGAGCTTGAGGGCCTTTCTCACCGCCTCCATCTCCTTCGTCTTGGGAGCGGAAACCTTCACCTCGTCCACAATGATGAGCTCGCCGTCGGCAAGTTTTTTGGAGAGCGCAGAGAAGAGCGCGTTCCTCTTTGCCGTCTGGTTCATCTTCTTGGAGAAGTCGCGGGGCTTGGGTGCGAACACGACGCCGCCCTTCGTCCACTGCGGAGCGCGGATGGAGCCCTGCCTTGCGCGGCCCGTGCCCTTCTGTCTCCACGGCTTGATACCGCCGCCGCGCACTTCCGTCCGCGTCAAAGCGGACTTCGTGCCCTGCCTTTGGTTGCAAAGATAGGTGACGACTGCCTGATGGATCAGCGGTTCATTGTAATCCGCGCCGAAGATCGCATCGTTGAGCTCGAGGGTACCCGTTTCTTCGCCTTTGATATTGTAAACTTTTACGGTAGCCATTTTTCTCACTCCTTTACTTGCTCTTCACGCTCGTCCTGAGGGTGACGATGCTGCCCTTGGGCCCGGGAATGGCGCCCTTGACGAGAATGGCATTTCTTGCAAGGTCAACGCGGACGACCTCGAGGTTGAGGACCGTGACGTTTTCGACGCCGTATTGGCCGGCAAGATGCTTGTGCTTGAATACGCGGGAGGGATCGCTGATGGACCCCATGGAACCGGGCTCCCTGTGAACGGGGCCGACGCCGTGCGTTTCCTTGAGGCGCTGCTGGTTCCAGCGCTTGATGACGCCCGTGAATCCGTGGCCCTTGCTCACGCCTGCGACGTCCACCTTATCGCCCTCGGCGAAGATGTCCGCTTTCACCACGTCGCCGACGCTGTAGCCCTCCATGTCGCGCACCTCTTTGAGATACTTGCAGGGCTTGACGTTTGCCTTCTTGAACTGGCCGAGCTCGGGCTTGTTGAGCTCCTTTTCCTTCACTTCGAGAAAGCCGAGCTTGAGCGCCGCGTAGCCGTCCGTTTCCGCCGTCTTGACCTGTACGACGGGGCAGGGGCCTGCCTCGACGACCGTCACGGGGATGACTTTGCCGTCTGCCGCAAAGATCTGGGTCATACCCGCTTTGCGTCCGATGATTGCTTTACCCATTTGATAAAGTTCACTCCTTTTCTTTATTTTTTATTTCCGAAATACCGTTTCAGCCCGCCGCGGGGCAGGCATGGTTCAGTATTATGGGATCAAAGTTTTACCTTGATGTCGACGCCTGCGGGCAGGTGGATGCTGTCGAGCAGCTTGGCGTTGGGGGAGTAGATGTCGATAATGCGCTTGTAGGTGCGCAGCTCGAACTGCTCGCGCGAGTCCTTATCTTTATGGGGGCTCCTAAGGATGGTGACGATCTCGCGTTCCGTGGGAAGCGGAATGGGTCCCGAGATCTTGGCCCCGCCCTTCTGCATCGTTTCGACGATGCGCTGTGCGGCTTCGTCCACGAGCGCGTGGTCGTAAGCGCTGAGTTTGATCCTGATCTTTTGACTTGCCATTTTTTTTGCTCCTTTTTCCGAACTTTTTTTCTTTGTCTGCGTCAACGCGTCCGTGCGTATCGGGGTTCCCTATCAAAAAAACACGCTTTTTGGCCGTGCTTTGAGAGAAAAGCCTCGGTTCGTCGCAGGAGTCGTGCTCCCACATTTGTCGGCGGAAATTATCTGTCGGGGGGCTTCGGCCCCGAAATTTCAGTAACTTCCCGCGTCAACCCTATACAGCACAATGACACAGCATGATTAGAATAACATATTTGAAAACCCCTTGTCAACGATTTGACAGGGGTTTTTGCAAAAAATTTCCTCGGATTTTGTCTTTTTTTGGGGACTTTTGCGGTCATGTTTCCTCTGTACCCAAGATATTGTGTCCCGCGCTTCCGATCCTCTCGCCGCACCTCACTTTCGTTTCGAGCCCGCGCGCCGTATTCTCAAAAAATTCCCCGTCGAGGACGGCTTTCCCCCTCTCGAAGAGAAGAACGACGGTGGAGCCGCCGAACTCGAAATATCCCTTCTCCTCGCCGCGGGAAAAGGTTTCCTTCTCCCCGTTGACAATGCGGCCGACAAACATGGCCCCCACCTCAATTTGAACGATATCTCCGAAATTTTCGGTGCGGAGCAGGGTATATTCACGGCAGTTTTCGGTGAACACCCGCCGCCTTTCGAGCGCGGTCGGCTGCACGGTGTGGAGCTTTCCCTTGATGAACTTTTTCTCCCCCGCGCTGCCGCCGTCAATGAAATGGTAGCGGTGGTAGTCGTTCACGGTGAGGCGCAGAACGAGGCAGACGCCGCCCTCGTACTTTTTGGCGAGGCCCTCGTCCCTAAGAAGGGTTGCGACGGTGTAATCGAACCCCTTGACCGAAAAATTTCCATCATATGTGACGAAAAACGCAGTCGCGGCGCCGTCGCAGGGGGAGCAGAGGGCGTCCTTCTCCGTGTCGAACGGGCGGAGTTCGGGGCGGATCTTCCGCGTGAAGAAGGCGTTGAAACTTTGATAGCTTTCGGGGAGGTAATCCCCCATCTCAATGCCGTGCTTTTTGATGAATTTTTTGATCTTATGCTTTGAAAAACGGCTGTCGAGGTACTTCCCCGCCAGGCGGGAAACCCACCGCGCGGACAGGAGTTTCAGCACAACTCCGCCGAGCCATGTGCAGTACAGAAAGGACACGCCCCGCTGCGGTTTTTCCTCTTTTACGACGGGCCGCATGGTCAGAAGATCTCTCCCCGCACGGCTCCCACGGGGAGAGATCTTC
>CANQUY010000153.1 GCA_947627125.1 uncultured Clostridia bacterium | reverse complement strand
GCGGGGCGCGGCGTCATGCTGAGAACGGGAGTGCGGCGTCATGCTGAGAACGGGAGTGGTACGCAGTCTATAAGAGTTGTACCGAAGCATCTCGCCGCATTGTTTCACGTTTGCCCCCGCGAGATTCTTCGGGTCAATTCCCGTCCTCTCGTCCTGTCCCTTTCTCAGAATGACGCGGGGAGCGGCGTCATGCTGAGAACGGAAGCGGTACGCAGTCTATAAGAGTTGTACCGAAGCATCTCGCCGCATGCTTTACGTTTGCCCCCGCGAGATTCTTCGGGTCAATTCCCGTCCTCTCATCCTGCTCCCTTTCTCAGAATGACGCGGGGCAGGTCAAGTCCCGTCCTCTCGTCCTGCTCCGTTTCTCAGAATGACGCGGGGGCGCAATTTCAATTATTCCTTAAACTGTCCCAAAAATCTGACGTCGTTTTCGGTCAGAAGTTTGATATTGTTGATGCCGTATTTGAGCATGGCAATGCGCTCCACGCCCATGCCGAACGCAAACCCCGTGTATTCGTCGGGATCCACGCCGCAATTCTCAAGGACATGACGGTTCACCATGCCTGCGCCGAGGACCTCGATCCAGCCCGTCCCCTTGCAGAGCGCACAGCCCTTTCCGCCGCACATGTAACAGCTCACGTCCACCTCCACGGAGGGCTCGGTGAAGGGGAAATAGCTCGGGCGGAGCCGCGTCTTGCTGTTTTCGGAGAACATGGTCCGCGCAAACTCGTCGAGCATGCCCTGCAGGTCGCACAGCGTGATGCCCTTATCGACGACGAGCCCCTCCATCTGATGGAACATGGGAGAGTGCGTCGCGTCGTCGTCCGAGCGGAACACGCGGCCGGGGGAAAGCATCTTGATGGGCGGTTTCTTCTTTTCCATAAGACGGATCTGCCCCGCGCTCGTCTGCGTGCGGAGGAGAAATTCATCGGTCAAATAGAAGGTGTCCTGCATGTCGCGGGCGGGATGGTCGGCGGGAGTGTTGAGGGCGGTGAAGTTGTAGTAATCGTTCTCGATCTCGGGCCCCTCGAATACCTCGAATCCCATGCCCGAAAAGATGCCGATGAGCTCATTCTTGACCCTCGTGACGGGGTGAAGGGTGCCCTCGCCGTGCCTTCTCCCGGGCATGGTGACGTCCACCTGTTCCCCTGCGAGCTTCTTTTGAAGCTCCTTCTCCTTCATGTGCGCCTCATGCTCCGCAAACATCTCCTCGAGCCGCGCTCTGAGGGCGTTGACTTGCTTCCCGAAGGCGGGACGGCGTTCGGCGGCGAGGTCCTTCATCCGCTGCATCAGAGAGGCGATCTTGCCCTGACGGCCGAGGAAACGCATCTTTGCCTCATAGAGGGTCTTGCTGTCCGACGCCTCGGAAGCGGCTGCCTCTGCTTCCTCTACGATCTGTTCGTTTTCGTCCATAACTGCTCCTTTTTTTACAAATAAACCCCGTTCCGAATGCTCGGAACAGGGCGA
Organism: uncultured Clostridia bacterium; assembly: GCA_947627125.1. GTDB lineage: Bacteria > Bacillota > Clostridia > Christensenellales > Borkfalkiaceae > Gallimonas. The sequence continues at coordinate 2,541 of CANQUY010000153.1, read as the reverse complement.
AAATTTCGCGGTACCACCTGTCTTTACGCCCCCTTTGCGGGGACGCCTCATTGCCCTTAACGCGGGAGGACGGCTTTTCTTGAGGTTCTGTTCGGAAAAGCGGCTCGCGGGGGAATACCGCGCCCTTTGCGCAGGGACCTTTCAGCCAATGGGTCCCCTCTCTGCGGCGAAAAGTGCGGCGCGTCTTGCCCGTATCATTGCCTTTGGCTGTAGTGTAGCACGGGAAAAAGAAAATGTCAAGCGTTTTTTGGGCTCATTCCGAATGCAGGACGGCTGCGCCTCGGATGAGCGTGGGGTCGTCATGCTGAGAACGGGAGCGGTACGCAGTCTATAAGGGTTGTACCGAAGCATCTCGCCGCATGCTTCACGTTTGCCCCCGCGAGATTCTTCGGGTCAATTCCCGTCCTCTTGGCTCCCCTCTTGGGGGAGCTGTCACGTAGTGACTGAGGGGTTTTTGAACCCTATCCCCCGCTGCGCGGGTACTTCCCCTACATGGGGAAGCAAGGGGGACTCCGTTCGGGCCGCTCCTCGTCGTTCTAAATATGCCCCACCACAATTTTTAATTTTAAATTTTTAATTTTTAATTGCTTCCGTAGGTTTAATGGGATGCTTCCCCTTCGACTACGCTCAGGGTCAGCATGAGCGCGGGGACACAACAAAAAACCGCCACATATGTGACGGTTTTTGCGTTTTACCGCATCTGTAACTTACTCAAAAGGGCGGGGTTGCCGAGCACCCTTCCGCCGCCGAGGACGGCCGCCATCTGCGGGTCGTCGGCCACATGCGCATCCATTTGAAGACGCTCGGCGACGTAATCCCCCAGCCCCGGCATTTCGCACACGCCGCCCGTGAGGTAGATCCCGTTGCGGCACATGTTGGCCGAAACTTCCTCGGGGAGCTTGCGCAAGATGAGCTCCGCATACTCCACAATGGTGTTGACATACCCCGAAATGGGGCGGACAATGTCGTCGGAATAGACAACGACCTGCCGCGGTTTGCCCGTCGTGATGTCCCGCCCCTGCACGACAACGCTCTGGTGGTCGTACGGAATGAGGCTTCCCACCGTGTTTTTGAGCTTTTCGGCCGTGGAGAGGCCGATCTTCAGATTATAGGTCTGGGCGATATGGTCGATGATATGGACGTCCATATTGTTGCCGCCGACGTTCATGTTGAGCCCCGCAATGATGCCGTCGAGGGAGAAGGCCGCAAGCGACGTCTTTCCTGCGCCGATATCGACGGAGAACGCGGGATTGGATTCGGAAACGGGCACGCCCATGCCGAGCGCCGCGAGGTAGGGAACCTCCGTAAAGGTGACCTTGGAGAGCCCCGCACGGCCGGATACGCGCAGATATTTGTTGCGGCTCTCCCTCGAACAGCCGCAGGGAACGCAGAACATGACCTCCGTCCCGCGCTTTTTTCCCGTCTTTCCCAAAAAGTACCCGAGAAGTTCGGCCGCGAGTTCTTCGTTGACGATCTCCCCCTCGTACACGGGGAAAATGACGTTCGTTTCCGCCGTCTTGCCGAGGACTTTCTTTGCCTCGTTGCCGAAGCCCTTGATCTCCCCCGTCAGCTTATCGACGGTGACGCAGGTCGCCTCCGAGAGCACGACCCCGTTGGCGCTGCCGAGCTGGTAGATCTTTGTGACCGCCGTCCCGAAGTCGATCGCAAATTTTGTCATATGAGATTCCTCCTCAGAAGAAGGGAACGCGTTTCCTCCACGGGAAGCCCCACAATGTTCGTGTAGCTCCCCTCGTACCTCTCGACGAGCGGAAACCCGTCCTGGATTCCATAGGCGCCCGCCTTGTCGAACGGGCGGACACTTTCGATATATTCCCCGATGAGTTCATCGCTCAAGGTGTGGAAGGTGACTTTCGTTTCCGTATAAAATTCTTCCTCTATGTCCCCCGCGATGAGGCATACGCCCGTGAACACGCTGTGCGTTTTTCCGCTCAGGGAATGCAGCATTTTTGAAGCATAAGTTGCATTTTTTGGCTTTCCGAGCACCTTCCCATCGAGAGCGACGACGGTGTCTGCGCCGAGCACGGCGGCCTCGGGAAAACGGCTGTGGACCTCCCTCGCCTTCTCGCGGGAGAAGAGCAGAACGGTGTCGCACGCAGAAAGCCCCCTTGCCGTTTCGCCGAACAAAGAGGGCACGATGCGGAATTGAGTTGTGATCTGCGCGAGAAGTTCTTTCCGCCGCGGCGAATTGCTCGCTAAAATGAGTTCCATGTGTGAAATTAAAAATTGAAAATTTAAAATTAAAAATTGTGGTGGGGCGAGATTGGGATGACGCCCCCTCAGTCACGCAAGGGACGGCGTCATGCTGAGAACGGGAGCACAACGCAGTCCGCAAAAGCTCTACCGAAGCATCTCGCCGCATGCTTTACGGATATTCGCCGCGAGATTCTTCGAGTCAATTCCCGTCCTCTCGTCCTGCTCGCGTTCTCAGAATGACGCGGCGCAGGGGCGCATGGGCTCCCGTGCGTTTTATGGGATCCTTCGGCTGTGCCTCAGGATGAGCGGCGGGGCAGGATAACACGG
>CANQUY010000152.1 GCA_947627125.1 uncultured Clostridia bacterium | reverse complement strand
TTCGGTATAGCTCCCGTAGACTCCGTTCTTACTCCCCTTCTCAGCATGACGCCACCTACACGGGCTACCGTGCGTTTTACGGGATCCTTCCCCTTCGACTACGAGGTCAGGATGAGCGGGCTGGGCAGGATGAGCACAGGCGAGAGGCACGGGCGAGAGCGGGGCAGGATGAGCAAAAAAACGGACTGCGTTTTGGCCACACGGAAGGTGCCGCGGCATGAAAAAATCTCCCTTATGGGAGATTTTTTCACTTTACATATTCCGCCAAAGCTTCGTACAGGGTCTGGTAGTATTCCCCCAAACACGCGCGGGCGAGGGTGTCCATCGTGTACATCGCAAGTCGGGTCGACGCGTCGCTCGTCACGTTCATATAGTAGTTTCTGACAGCCAAATATCTCTGCGGGGCGGAGAGCGCATAGTTGGGATTTTCAGGGTAACGGTAGGGTCCCGCGTCGTTGCCCACCGCTGCCATGGATTCAAAGTGGAGCTGTTGAATGAGGTCCTCCCGCACAGCAGAGATCTTTTCCTCCGCGAGAGCATCGAGCCGCTCCTCCTCAAACGCGCGGATGTTGCTCCGCACAGTGTTATTTGAGAGCATAAAGTAGAAAATTTTCCGCTTTTCCTCGTTGTTTTCCGCGACGATGGCGTTCTTCTTTGTCTGCGCCGCGCGGACCATCGCAAGCTGGACCGCCGTAAGATCCGCATAGGCGGGATCCGTGAGGTCTATAATGTCAATTTCCATCCTCTTTCCTCCATGCGAATTCAATCTTACGAATGCGGCAGGAAGCGCTCTTCATCAAGAGGGTGATCTGTACCTCAAAGAGGCGTTTTTTCGCACATATGTGCACTTTTTCATTCTTTTCCGCCAAGAAAGAGTTTTCCGTTGCGTTCGTCATGATCCCGAAGATCCCCTTGCCGTCGATCCTCATCCATGCGAGGGCGCGGGGCGTTCCCGAAAGGGTAAGGAGCAGGGAAGCTTCGCCGCCGAGGGGCTGCGTGCCCTCCTCCTTCAGCGTATACAGCGTCGTGCTCGTCACAAAGTACTCTCTCGCCGCCGAAATGAGCCCGCTTGCGAGGATGAATCTGCCTGCCTTTTCCGAAAAATCGTAGACATATAGCGCGTTTTTCGCATCTGTGAGCGTGACGACGGCCGCATATTTTCCGTTCATGCACAGCCCCTCGAAGGAGGAGCTCCGCAGGATCTCCGCACGCTTTCCCTCGAGGCGGGAACAGACGCTGCCGTTGAAGCAATACAGGCCGCTCTCCGTCATGTAACAGATGCGGTCGCCGCAGTCCGCCACGGAGCCCCTGATGACGCTCCCGCCGCAGAAGGGCATCGCCGTCACATCGAAGTCGAGCGCCTCCCCCTCTGCGCGCATTTTTGCGATCCCCCGTTCAAAAAAGATATACAATTTCTCGCGGAAGGAAACGAGCGCGACGATATTCCCCTTTCCCTCGTCGAAATCAAGGCTGCCCGCCTTGTCGGGGTCGCGGTCCGTCTGGATGATGCCGTCCGCCGAATAGGGGGCCGAAAAGCGCAGCGTCAGGCCGTCCGCCGTGAAGAGTCTGCCGTGGTGCATGGCCGCGCAGGTCCCGCCGACCCGTCCGGAGCTCTTCACCGCGCCGCCCGTAATGTACCGCACGGTGTCCTTTTCGACGCAGTAGAACCCCCTTGCGCCGTTCTCCGTCACATGCGGGAGCAGGGCGACGGGCTCGGAGGCGATCCCCGTGATCCTCGTCTTTGCCGTGACGTTGTAGAGGCTCTTTTGTACGCTCTCATAGACGTAAACGGCGTCGTCGGTGACGTAGAGGCGGCTCACTGCGGAGGGCAGAACGGAAACCGCCTCGTATCCCTCCGCGCAGACAAGGCCCGCGGCCGAGGGGCGCATGTGGAGGAGCGAGATCTCCCGCCCCTCGGCGGGGCGGGAGGGATCGACGCATTCTATCTCGAATTTTTCCTCGGGGGCATAGAGCGTTTTTTCGTATCTCATGCCCACCTCCTCGAACGGACGGAGAGCGGATGGCGCAGGATCCCCGCGCTCTTCAGGGCCTCACGGTACTTGACGCCCCAGATCTTCCCCTCGTCCGTTCTCCCCTTGACGAAGCAGTACTCCGAAACGATCCCGAGCGCCATGAGGCGGGGAGAGATCTTACCGCCGAGCTCTGAGGAATCTCCGATCCCCTTCTTCTTCGGGGCATAGGTGTAGGTGACTTCGGCGGAGGAGCAGCCGCAGAGGACGCCGTCGGGGGAGAGCGTAAAGGCGAGCCTCCGCCCTCCGCTCTTCACCGCACAGACGTCCACGGGCGGGGACGTAAAGTCCGAAAACGGCAGGAATCCGCCCGAAAAATCGAGTTTCTCCGTCCTTTTGAGGGGATAATCGTCGAGAGCGATCTCGTTCTCCACGACGTTGAAACAAGTGAGAAGGGTTTCCGCCTCTCCCGTGACCGAACTGCCCGCAAACGCGGACGCGAGGTCTTTTTCATCGAGGAAGGAGGCGGCAAGGGTCAAAACTTCCCGAACGGTCATCGCTTTTCTCCTTATTCCTCGGTGATCCCCGAGAGCATCGCCTGCCCGCAGGGACGTTCGCACATGAGGTCGGCGTACTTCACGAGGGTCGCCGAGTATACGGCCTTGCCCGGGACCTGTCTTAAGACCTTGCCGTCCTCATCCTCCAGCCACTGCCAGTCGCAGAGCTGATACAGGACGAAGTCGTCCGTGTTGAGCAGATACATGGTCCCCTTCGGGCAGAACCTGTCCACAACGACGGGAATGCCGTTGAAGGAGATGGCCTTGTACCCGCCCTCGAGCTCCATCGTGTTGACCGTCGTATACTTCTTCGAGAGAAGGTTGATGAGCGCGCGGCGGACGCCCCACGAGCAGATGATGAAGTTGATCTTTCCGCCCGAGTTCTCTTCGACATTATCGATCGCGAGCTGGATCTCGTTCTCCGTCAAGGTTTCCACCGTTTTTATGTAGGGGTTGAGCCACGCATTCTCGGTGCGGCTGTTGCCGTAGATGACGCCGCCGCCGCTGAAGAGGTTGCCAAGCCCCGTGAGTTCACAGCCCTTCGAGCCGGTGACGTAGAACTCACAGCCTGAAACGGAACTGACGGTCCTGTCCAAAGTGAGGGTTTTTTTCGCCCTGTCCACCGACTTGATGACGAGCGCCGTTTCCTGCTTGACGGACATGCTCGTGTAGAGATCGACGATCATGCCGTCCGTGAAATTTTTGGTATCCTCCACCGTGACGACTTTGCCCGAGGAGGAAACGGCCTTGCCGAGAAGGCCGCTTGCGGTGCCGAAGAGCATACGGCTGAGGTTGAAACTTGCGCTTCTGACGAGATTGTTCATCTCCTCGTCGAGAAGGTTCACAAAAGCCCCTTCGGCGTTTGAAGAAGTGCGGAGCGCCTTATCGGAGATCTCGAAGGTGCCGTAGAGGTTCTTGAGCGTGAGGGCAAAGACCTTATAATTGGAACCGTTGCCGGGGGGAAGGGGATCCGTTTCGCCTCCCGCGGCTACGCCGCCGCTCACGCCTATGCGCACGAGTTTTCTGATATCCCTGCCATAGACGTTGTTCGAGCTCTGCCTGACGCGCGCGAGGAAGGGATTTGTGTTGAGGTTTAATTGGTCTGCGACGGCGCTCAGGTAATAATTCTTGAGTGCGCTGTCTGCTGTGCTGGTTGTGATCGCCATAAATCATTCTCCTTATTGATTATTTTTGAAGAAGCTGAGCGCAAGCGCGCCCGCTTCGCGGATGCTCCTCGGCTTCTGGGGAGGGGCCGTGACGCCCGTCCCCGCCGAGGAAAGCAGCGGCACGCCCTTCAGCGACTTCAGATAGTCGCCGATGAGGCGGGATCTCACTGCCTCGTTTTCGCTGGCGGCCCGAAAAAGACCGTCATCGTCCATGACAGGGTGCGCCTCTTCCCCCTTCCGCTCCTCTCCTTCGAGGGCCTTTAAGCGTTGACTGCGGCGGGTAAATTCCGCTTCCAGTTCCCCGTAAGCCTGCACGAGGGCGTCTACGCTCTT
>CANQUY010000151.1 GCA_947627125.1 uncultured Clostridia bacterium | reverse complement strand
CCTGGCCGAGGGGGCCCGTCGTCGTTTCGATGCCCTTGGTGTGGCCGTATTCGGGGTGGCCGGGGGTCTTGGAGCCGAGCTGGCGGAAGTTCTTGAGATCGTCGATCGTGAGGCCGAATCCATAGAGATAGAGGAGGGCGTAGTTGAGCATGGAGCCGTGCCCCGCGGAGAGGACGAAACGATCTCTGTTGTCCCACTTGGGATCCTTATTGTTGAACTTCAAAAAGTTCTGCCAAAGGGTGTAAGCGATGGGGGCGGAACCCAAGGGGAGCCCGGGGTGACCCGAATTTGCCTTTTGAATTGCTTCCGCAGCCAAAATGCGGATGGCGTTGATGGTTGTCTGTTTCATATTCATTTTTCTCCTTTTTTATAATTTGAATGGCTTTTTTGGTGTTTTTTCATAGTACTATGTCAGACATAATACTCTGAAAATGGTTGATTTTGCTCATCTTGAGAGCATTCATGGACTTCGTTCGAGGGGATTCTTCGCTACGCTCAGAATGAGCGGGGGACCCTTGCGCTCCCTCAGAATGAGCGGGGGACCCATGTGCTCATCCTGAGGCGTAGCCGAAGGATCTCATAGACCCACGGACTCCGTTTCCAAAAAGTCGTATTGCTTCAGAAACGTGCGGAGTTCCGATTTCATCACGGCGTTTCCGCCCTGCGTGTTCGATTCGATGTTGATGGGCATGATGGGCTCGTGCAGGCTCATTCTGAGAAGGACCCAGCCGTCGCCGTGTCCGCTGCCGAAGTTGACCCTGACGCCCTCGAAGTTGTTGGGGGCGATCGAGAGATAGGGGCGTCCGTCTGCATATCGTTTAAAGTCGTCGAGCACACCTGCGCCGAGAGCTTTGAAGTCGGTATTCGGTTTGAACTTCACCCTGATCTCCTCCGCCTCCGCGGGTTCGGGAAGGTCCCCGATCAAGCACTCCAAATCTCCCTTTTTCGCAAGGGCAATGAGGAGCCGCGTCACGAGGTAGGCCCCGTCGTCGAGGAAGTAATTTTCTTCGAGGGCGGCATGTCCGCTCGTTTCGATCGCGAGAGGGGAATAGACCCCTTCGGCATTGAGCCGCTTGCTCTCGTTGATAACATTCTTGTATCCCCGCTTGAAGCGGCGGTGCACGCCTCCCTTTTTCTCAATGAACTGCGTGAGCCCGTCGCTCGTGACGGAGTCGGTGACGATCGTCGCCCCCGCCCTTTCCTCCAAAAGTATGGCGGAGATGAGCGCGATAAGGCGATTGCGGTTGATCTCTTCGCCGCTCTTTCCGACTGCCCCCGCTCTGTCTACGTCGGTATCGAAGATGATGCCGAAGTCGGCGTGATATTTTTTCACGGCGGAGCAGACGGACTCCATCGCCGTTTCGTTCTCGGGATTGGGGATGTGGTTGGGGAAAGAGCCGTCGGGCTCCAAAAACTGCGAACCTTCCGTGTCTGCGCCGAGGGGCTTTAAGACGAGATCCACATAGAATCCGCCCGCGCCGTTTCCCGCGTCCACAAGGATCTTTTTGCCCTTCAGAGGCTCCGTTTTACCTGTTTCGCGGCGGACCTTGCCGACGAGATCTTCAGCGTACTTCTGAATGTACGGCCTCTTAGTGACTGTTCCCCTTGCGCTTGCGGGGCAGAAATTTCCCTCCTCCGCGAGGCGCAGGATCTGCTCGATATCCCGCCCCTCGAGCCCGCCGTCCTTCACAAAGAACTTGAGCCCGTTCTTCTGATAGGGCAGATGGCTTGCCGTGATCATGATCGAGGCCTGCGCCCCGAAATCGTCCTGCAGCAGCATGAACATGGAGGGCGTAGAGGACAGTCCCGTCAGGATGACGTTGCAGCCGCAAGACGTGATCGCATCCGTGAGCCATGCTTCGATATTGCCGCAGGAGAGGCGTGAATCATGCCCGATGGCAACGGCCGCTCCGCCGATCCCCGCATCCGCGAGCCACTTGCAGAAGGCCTTGCCGATGTCCTTCACGGCCTCTTCCGTGAGCGTTACGGGATCGTCCTTGACGCCGATCGCTGTGCCGCGCACGTCCGTCCCGTTTTTGAGTGATAAGTAGTTCTTCAATCGATTTCTTTCCCCCTTAGGAAAAATTTTACAAAACGTAAACCTATTATACAGGGATTTGCGTGTTTTTTCAAGTCTTTGGAGGAAAAAAGAAAACAATTTCGGAAATTATCTTGCAAACGGGAAGAATGCGTGGTATAATGAATATAATTTTACAGAGAGGAAGGAAAATGTACAAGTTTACTTTGTCAACGGACTCAACCTGCGATCTATATCATGACTTTGTTGCAGAAAACGATATCAAATTCGCTCCCTTGACGTTCATGCTCGAGAAGGACGGCAAGATCGAAGAGTACATAGATCAATTCACCGAATACAGTCAATACGTTGACTTTTACAATAAATTGCGCGACGGCTGGATGCCCAAGACGAGCAAGCTCAATTACGAATCGCACTATTCCCACTTTTTAAAGCTCGCCGAGGAGGGAGCAAAGGACGTCGTGCACTTCACGATATCCTCGGGCCTTGCCAACACTTGGGAGAATGCAGAACAGGCTGCCGCCGCCGTCAAGGAGAGCTATCCCGACTTCCGCGTGTTCGTCGTGGATCCGCTCACCGCAACGGTGGGACAGGGCGCGCTCGTGAGAATGGCTTTAAATTGCCGCAACGAGGGCAGGACGGCGGAGGAAACGGTAGAATTCGTCAAGGGCCTCCGTCTGCACATTCAACACTTTATTGTCGCCGACGATTTACAGTTTTTAAAGCGCGGCGGAAGGATATCGGCTGCAGCGGCCGCCGTGGGGGGCATGCTGAAAGTGAAGCCCATCATCGCATTCGACAATGAGGGGAAGCTCGGCGTCATCGACAAGGTGATGGGGACGAAGAAAGCCATCTCCTATATCAAGCGCAAGCTCGACATCGAGGGCCCCGACCCGCAATATAATTACTGTTTCATCGTACATACCGATAACGAACCCGTCGCCAACGAGCTGGCGGAATACGTGCGGACGCAGTTCCATTTCGAGCCGTTCGTACAGATCATGGGGCCCGTCATCGGCGCCCACGTCGGCCCCGGCGCCTTTGCCCTCGGGTATATCTCCAAGAGTTTGAGGAATGAGTTCTGATTTCCCCGCCCCTTATCCAAGGAGGGTTCACCCTGCCCCGCGCGCTCATCCTGAGCGCAGCGAAGGATCCCATTAAACCAACGGAGCAGGGTTTCACGGGATGCTTCCCCTTCGGCTACGAGGTCAGCATGAGCGCAGCGAAAGATCCCGAAGAACGAAGTCACGTTCTTTTCTGAAATTTCATCAAAATTTATTCGACAAATAAAAAAGGATATGGTATAATGTACCATATCTTATTTTTTGCAACCGACAGGAGATTCTATGGCTAAAAATGAACAGTTTGTTTCGCAGATCGCCGACATTGAAACGAATTTCCCGCAGTGGTATACGGACGTCGTCTTAAAGACCAAGCTCGTAGACTACGGCCCCGTCAAGGGGACCATGGTCATCCGTCCCTACGGCTACGCGATCTGGGAGAATATTCAAAGGGAGATGGATTCCCGCTTCAAGGCGGCGGGGGTGGAAAATGCATATTTCCCGCTTCTCATTCCCATGTCCTTTATGACGAAGGAGGCTGAGCACGTCGAAGGGTTCGCCCCCGAAGTCGCCGTTGTCACCCATGCGGGCGGGGCAAAGCTCGAGGAGCCCCTCGCCGTCCGTCCCACATCCGAAACGATCATCGGCCACATGATGGGCAAGTGGGTGGAGAGCTGGCGGGACCTTCCGCTCCGCCTCAACCAGTGGTGCAACGTCATGCGGTGGGAAAAGACGACCCGTCCCTTCCTCCGCACGAGCGAATTTCTTTGGCAGGAGGGGCATTCCGTCTATGCGACGGGCGAAGAGGCGGAAGAAGAAACCCTCAACATGCTCCATCTCTATGAGGAATTTGCAAAGACCGTCCTCTGCATGCCCGTTCTGACGGGAAGAAAGACGGAGAAGGAGAAGTTTGCGGGCGCAGTCGCCACCT
>CANQUY010000150.1 GCA_947627125.1 uncultured Clostridia bacterium | reverse complement strand
AGGGGAGGATGTGGTAGTCACTATTGGAGATTCCGCGGTACCAAATACCAGAGGCGCCGCAAGGTTCGCCGAAAATATGCTCGTGGTTATTATCCAGTTGCCGGATCATTTTCCGAATCTTCTCAAACAATGCATCGCAACCGTTCAGATAATAGGCGACATATGCCGAATTTTCGCCAGCACTAGGAATGATTTTGTCTACGGCGGGTATGGCAGTGGTAGGAGTAGACGGATTTTCCAAGGGCATTGCACCCCCACGCTGTTTTTCCCAAACTTTCCGAAGCCGAATCAAAGAATTTTGGCCCTGGTGAAGTTGGATTAAACGAATCGCAAGGTCAAAGAGGCGCCCCGGTACCGTATTATCCTCCCAATAGCTGCCCAAAAGTTTCCAGTATTCTGCGTACAATTCTTTGGTCAGTGACGCAAAGCTTTCATCAAAAATATACTGATTCTCGATTTGTGTGCTCAATTCCTGCCCATAGACAGCATACTCTTCTTTATACTGCTTGTAGATATTTATAAAGAAGTCAAACCATTGTTTGGCCAGATGCTGATCCCCGATGTCAACATCATGATGGGAACTTTTTCCTCTGGATAGCGCGAGATATGCCGTAAACAGTTTTTCAAACGCTACTCTCTTGCTGGAAAGCTTTTTCCCAGGTTCTAATAGGTGCTCAATAATGGGACCCAACCGCAGAGGTAAATCCCACTCGCTAGCGGCGCTGGGGGTATTGAGCAAATTATTTTGGAGCATAGCAAATTGCAACAGATACTCACACAAGCCCATGGACGTTCCTTTAATCATAGCTATGTCTGGGTAGATTTCCCTCAGCCAGCACAGCATGGACAAGGATTGTTCTTGATCGATATCTGCCTCCTTTAAATCCTTTACTTTGGCCCAATCCAGTGCCAGTCCCCTATCGATAAAATCCTGACAGAAGGCATTCAGTTTTTGCTTCTGCAAGTCATCCTGGTTGTTCGACCGCTCCCCATGAAGAGGTTCCCGAGTCTGCAACATGAGCCGTGCTGCGCTTCGGACTTTCTCCTGAATCCACTTTATTATGTTGTCACTATTTTCAGCCACAGTAAACCATGCATTCAAGGCATCACGCAACTCGAAAGCAGTACAGTCTGCATTGCATGAAATCAATGTATGCAGATTTTCACGGTCTTCAGAAATAGCGCGGTACAATGGTTGTGCAAATTCTTCGCGAATGTTCCAGGCAATACGTTCCGGAATATTCTGCTTCTCACTTTGCGAGGTTGACTTTGCTGTTACCTTCTGAACTTCGCCATCAGATAGGTTGAGCTTTACCGTGAACGTAACCATCGACGATAACGGCTCTGAAATCCTTTCATGCAGTTTATCGGAAAAGAACAAATCTAATGCTTTAAGGAGCCACTCCATACATATCTTATGGAGTATGATCACCAAAAAAGAGGCATTTCGCACTTTGCGGTCAGCAGGCGCAATATAGTGATAGACCTCGTGAAAAATAAAGGGCGTATAATATAATGGATTTGACCAAGAGCCGTAGGGCACCTGGATGGAGATTAGTCTGCTGTTTATACTGTCTCCTTCCAAAGTGCGTTGCATTGCGCTCTCTATTATGTTTGTGTTGGCGAAGTTGATTACCGGAACCAGAAGATGCTGCCAACTTGTTTTCGGGGTGCTATATGCCCTCTGAATTAGTTCTTTAACAATGCCGTAGTAGGCATGCATAATCAAGTCGAACTGAGCCGTGTACCCCATTTTAGAGTTGGGTGCCTCAAAAAACAATTTGCTTGATTCGGAGATATGGTTGACCTGCTGTTGAAGGATTCCAAAGAGTTCTTTGAAATCTTGAAGATAACGGGCGGGCCTTGTTTCCGGAAAGCCATGCTCAACCGCTTCTTTCAGAGACTTCAGATAGGACTCAATGATTTTCAAAACAACGACAAATTGTTCATGGTAGTCTTTCACCCACAGATGATCAATGGCGGTACACTGAATCTCCACATAGTCTCTATAGAGCAACTCCAAGGTCTTGTGAAGGCCTGAATAGGGGACAAACTTTTCCATTTGAGTATAAAGCCGTTTGTACAGGCTATATACTTCCCCGCTCTTGTTGGATTGCGCTGCAATTTGATTGATGACATCCAAATCGTCATCGTCAAACAGTTCCTCCAAGGAAGATTTCTCCAACGTAAACGTCAGAATTTTGTCCCATTCAATGTTCCTACATGCTTCATCGATATCATCTTCCTGATATCCAAGCCGGGTAGTGGTCTGACGAATATGCCGCGCAAACTTTTTGTTGTGTGCCGAAAAATTCAGGCCATCAGTATTCTCAGCCTCGTTATTGAAAATTGAAGTTAAGACAGAGAAAGGCACATTAACAATAAAGTCATACTCTCCCGCACAGGAGAGCAAAGTATTATTCCCTATCCGATCAGGCTGCTCCTCAAAATGAGCACCAGCATTTTTAAAGACATTTTTAATAAATGTCATCGTACTATCAAGGCCGAACTCATCAGGTCTGCTTCTGTCATATTCTGTGGAACACTCAAGCTGGACCATGGCCGTCCCTTTAGCTCCCGCTTTACTCCAATGCTCTTTGTTAGCGGAAATTACCGTATAAGTGGAAACACAGATTTTTTGTTCCCGACCATCCTGGTAGGCAAATCGCAAATAGCGCAGTCGATCCACCAGATACAGCACATCTATATACTGATCCACTGCCCACACAATGGAAATCTCTGCCGAATTGAATGTTCCAAACACCTCATACTCTAGGCATTCTTCCTTTTCGACTTTAGCTTCACGGTAGCAATCGACTATATCGTGGATTTTCTTCACGATTAGTTTTAGAAAATCACGATAATCCGCAAATTTCATTTTTGCTGTGCCTGAAACATATACCATGGTATGCACAAAAAAGCGGCATTCCAGAGGTCCTTGATTCGCACCCAACCGCTCCCGGTCGTTCATCTTTACCATCTGGAACACCGACTTCTGCCCACATTCCTTCAGTGTATATAAAAGGATGGGCTGCTGCTTACCGAACCAACTGCTATCTGATGTGATTTTATCCTGGTAATCACCAAAACGATAAATGGGGACAAATTCGACCCGGTCAAAATTGCCGAAGGCTGTGTAGTGCGTAATCCCTTCACCCATATGCGCAAATTCTCGTTCAAACGCATCAAACTGCTCATAGGTCCGCCGGGGATACTGCTTCATTCGTAGCAACCAGCCACTTGGATAATCCATATGGCAGTCCCTCTTTCCTTATCTCTTTTTCTGAATCAGGTTATACCTCATCCTCATAGTGATGAGGGATTGCCGTGCAATTGCCGTCACTATCGTAGATGTATTCGTAATAAGTGGTTGAAAATTCCCGCTTCTTACGCTCCTGCTCGCTACGCAATTTTCTGCTGTGGTCGCCATACCGATATGGCGAGTAGAAAGAATTACGCTCGATTGGCGGCAACTTGCATGGATAACTCATAGTGGATACCTCCGATTTATTTTTTCTACTATTATTGAACAATTGCAGAGGAAATAACGCAATGGATGAAATTTTGCACTTATCAGCATAAATCTGTAAACGCCCCCGTGCGTGTCATGTAAACGCATCCGTGCGTGTCATCTGAAAGCACAAGCAAAATACAAATACAGGCGGAAAGGATATGGACCGCATCTAGCAGTTCATACTACCGTGTATCCATAATATATTATGAAGCTCACCTAAACGAAGTGCTACTCTGGGCAGAGCGAAGATTACGTGATGCCTGTCCCAGCCAATAGTTTCCTGGGTGCAAATCGTGGCAAGTTTTTTTAAATATACCACATATCAGTTTGATTTGCAAGAACCTTTTAGGCATGTAGCTTACTTTTATGTAGGCATGTAGCTTACTTTTATTGTAATTTGTGCCCAGGAGCAATATAATACTGAGACGCTCCGAACGAACGCGTGCTATGATTGCAAATCTTTCTTTGTGAATGGGTCAAAACAAACGGTACGGACCTTTATTAGCGCCCGACACTCCATTTGCCGGGCGTTGACCTTTTATGG
>CANQUY010000149.1 GCA_947627125.1 uncultured Clostridia bacterium | reverse complement strand
ACGCCCTCCAGACTGCGCACGTCGGCAAACTGCGGGTTGTTGATGATGATGCCGATGGCCTTGGCGGTGTCCATGGCGGAGCCGCCGCCCACCGCCACGATGCAGTCGGCGCCGGCGGCCTTGTAGGCGGCCACGCCGTTCTGCACGTTCTCGATGGTGGGGTTGGGCTTGATGTCGCTGTACACATCATAGGGAAGATGCGCCTCGTCCAACAGAGCGGTCACCTTGCCGCCATTCTCGACACCGACACCGTTCTCTCCGTCGGCGGGGCGGGGAAGCGGTCGCTGGTCGGAAAGTCCATCACGGACAAGGTCACGGAGATCATGGCCGCGCGGCAGAGTTACCTTGCGAATAAGTCGGAGGGCGGGGAGATCGTTCCCATTGCGAATGACAGCGACTACGCGGCGACGGCGGAGATCATTGTGCCCATTGTTGCGGGCGGCGACTGTTTGGGGGCGGTCGTACTGCTGTCGAATGAGGAGGGAGCCGTTTTGGAATCCAACGCCGTCAAGCTCGCCCGCCTTACCGCCGACATTATTGCGAATCAGTTTGAGTAGTTTCGCGCGATTTCTTTTGCTACGCAAAATAAATACGCGCGAGGGGTTAGTTGCCGTATTCCACAATGACTTGTGCAGCTGACAGCTCCGTATTTCACAGGGGCGGTAAGCCGCAGGTATGCGGCAAATTGGGTGCGCTGCCGCAAAAGCGTGGTTTTGCTTCGCGCAGTGATTTGGAACGGTGCCGTTGAAGTACGGCCGCGTGTTTATCCTGACCAGCCGTTCTCAATTACGTCATGGTGAGCGTAGTCGAACCATCACCTTATTGCTGCGGTGACCCTTCGGCTACGCTCAGGGTGACGTGATTGGGAATGCTGTAGCCGCCGCGTCATTCTGAGAAACGGAGCAAGAACGAAGTCAAAATGACCTAACCCGCCCCGCGCGCGTTCTTTTGTGTCTAAGCGCGGCACGAGCGCGTAGCGCGAAGTTAGAATCTCGCGGCGAATGTCCGTAGAGCATGCGGCGAGATGCTTCGGTATAACTTCCGTGGACTTCGTACAACTCTCGTTCTCAGCATGACGCCGAGGCTTCCGTGCATTTTACGGGATTCATCGCTTCGCTCTGAATGAACGCGGGCTCCCCCCTACATATGAAGCACGCAAATTTTCTCAAAAATGTTGCGATCATTTCGCTTGCGGGGCTCGTCGCAAAGGGGATCGGCGCGGTGTACCGCATTCCGCTCACGGGCATGCTCGGCGGCTACGGCACGGGCCTGTACCAGATGGCATACCCGCTCTTCTGCGTGCTTCTGACCTTCTCCTCGGCGGGGATCCCATCCGCTCTCTCCCGCATGATCGCGGGCGGAAAGGGGGAGGGCGTCATGGCGGGGGCTCTCCGCCTCTTCTCCCTTTTGGGGGCGATCGGAACCCTCTTTATGCTCTTTTTCGCGCCATATATGAGCAATTTACAGGGGGAACGCTCCCTTGTGCCCTGCTATCTCGCCCTTGCGCCGTCAGTGTTTTTCGTCGCCCTCATTGCCGTGTTCCGCGGCTACTTTCAGGGAAAGAACGACATGAAGCCCACCGCCTTTTCGGAGATCGTCGAACAGCTCGTCAAGGCGGGCGCGGGGCTCTTTCTGACGGGACTTGCGCCCGATCCGAAGATGGGAGCCGCGCTTGCGCTCTTTGCCGTTTCCCTCTCCGAACTCGCCGCGCTCATCTATCTCGGCAACAAGTACCGCCGAAGGAGAAGGGTCCTGCTCGTGCGGCGTCGGTCGGGGATC
The DNA here is from genome assembly GCA_947627125.1 of uncultured Clostridia bacterium. GTDB lineage: Bacteria > Bacillota > Clostridia > Christensenellales > Borkfalkiaceae > Gallimonas. Next base: position 2,303 of record CANQUY010000149.1, on the reverse strand, counting down.
TCGGTGCTCCTCGCCTCTCTCCCCGTCATGGCGGCCGCTGCGCTCCTTCCCATCTCCCGCATGGCCGACAGCGTCATTGTCGTCCGCCTGCTTGGCAAATATACCGAAAGAGCCGTTTCCCTCTACGGCCTCTATGCGGGCGCGGCGGTCAGCCTCTGCAACCTCCCCGCGACCCTCTGTTACGGCTTCGTCGCGGCGACCGTTCCCGCCGTTTCAAAAGCGGCCAAGGGGGACGGGGAAGAGGGGAAAGACCGCGCCATGTTCGCCCTTCTTTTGACCATCCTTCTCTCTCTTCCGTTTGCCGTGCTCCTCTGCGTTTTTGCGCAATATGTTGTGAATTTTCTCTATCCCGCCCTCTCCGTTTCCGACCGTGCGACCCTTGCGGGCCTCGTGCGGATCCTCTCCCTCTCGTCGGTGTTCCTCTCCGGCGTGGACACGCTCTCCGCCTCTCTCACGGGGCTCGGCAGGGCGAAATACGCCGCCCTCTCCATGGGGATCGCCGTCACGGTGAAACTGATCCTCGAAATCGTCCTCGTCAACGGGAAATTTCTCATTGTCGGCGCGGCCGTTGCCGCAGGGGCATGTTATCCGATTGCTTTTTTCCTCGATTTGGTGTATACTGTAAGAAAAAAGAAGGTGAAAAGCTATGATAACGGTCATCGGCTCGGGAACGGAACGGGGAGATCTGACATTGAATGCCCTGCGTGCGCTCAAGAGAGCGGACGAGGTGATCCTGCGCACGGAAGGGATCCCCGCCGCGCAGAGCCTCAGAGAAGAAAATATCCCGTATGAAACGCTCGATCATCTCTACGGGTCCAGCAGAAATTACGATACGCTCTCCAAAAAGATCGTGGAGGAACTCAAACGCCGCGGAAGGGCGAAGGAAGTCTGCTACGTCGTGGACGGCAGCGGGACGGAGGACGTCGCCGCGGTGGAACTCCTCAAGAGCTCCCGCGTGAACCTCATCGACGGACGGTCCAAGGGGAGCTATTTTGCCGCGCTCGGCGGGCTTTCGGGGGAATACACGGCCCTTTCCGCCTTTTCGGTGGGGGAGAGGAAACTCGCCCTCCCGCTCGTCGTCTATGACGTCACCGAGGACAATATCGGCGATATCAAGCTGATTTTGGGCGAAAAATTCGGTGACGAGGCCGAGGCCGTTCTCATCACGGACGGCAGGGCGGCGGAAATGCCCCTTTATGAAACCGACCGCAAAAAGCTCGGCTCCATGACGGGGCTGGTTCTCAAAAATCAAGACTTATTGTCGAAAAAACGCTTCGATTTCGAGGACGTCGTGGCCATTTTAAGACGTCTGCGCGCCCCCGACGGCTGCCCGTGGGACAGGGTCCAGACGCACGAGAGCATCCGCATCAACGCCATTGAGGAGGCGTATGAACTCGTTGACGCCATCGACAAGAGGGACCCCGACCACATGTGCGAAGAGGCGGGGGACGTTCTCATGCAGTCCCTCTTTCACACCTTGATGGAGGAGGAAAGGGGGGATTTCACCGTCACGGACATGCTCTCGGAGCTCTGCACAAAGCTCATCACCCGCCACACCCATGTATTCGGGACGGAACAGGCCGCCACGGCCGACGGGGCGCTCTCCGTCTGGGAGAAGAACAAGATGACGGAGAAGCATCAACAGACCTACGCGGACGCCGTGAATGACGTGCCGCAGTGCTTCCCCGCCCTCCTTCGCGCACAGAAAGTCGCTAAGCGCATGGAAAAGGGGGGCTGGGACAGGGCCACCGTGGAAAACTTTGAAAGGAAGTTCCGCGAGGAGTATCAAGAGCTCATGGAGGCGGTGAAAATCGACGATAAGTCGCAAATTTTGGAGGAACTCGGCGACGTGCTGTTCTGCACCGTGGAGCTCGGACGGGCCGTCGGGGCGGACTGCGAACTCGCCCTGCTCGAAACGGTGAAAAAGGCCGCCGCCCGCTATACCGCCTACGAGGCATTCGTCCTTGCCGACGGGAAGGACGTGCACGCCCTCTCCGACGAGGAGAAGGACGCCTACTACAAGAGGGCCAAAGATGCTGCACGGTCTTAAAATTGCAGGGTTATCGCTCGAAAACAATGTATTTCTCGCCCCGATGGCAGGGTATACGAACTATCCCTTCCGCAGAATGTGCGAACAGCTCGGCGCGGGGCTCACCTTCACCGAGATGGTCAGCGCGAAGGGCCTGCACTACCAAAACGAGGAAACCAAGCTGCTGCTGTACCATGGGGAGGCCCCGCCTCAGTCACCTGCGGTGACAGCTCCCCCCGAGGGGGGAGCCTTATGCCCCCTCCTTGGGGAGGGG
>CANQUY010000148.1 GCA_947627125.1 uncultured Clostridia bacterium | reverse complement strand
GACCTCGCACTTTGCGTCGGCGACGAGGGGCTTGATCGCCTTGACGAGCGCCGCGCCCTCTTCCGCCGTGTTGTTCATTTTCCAGTTGCCTGCAATGATGGGTTTTCTCATAGTTTTCTCCTTGATTTATGTTGTGGGTGGGGGATATCCCCGCCCCCCTACCCCCCTCCCGAAGGAGGGGGCATGACTGCGTTCGGGCCTCCCCAAGGAGGGGGCATGACTGCGTTCCGCCGCGTCATTCTGAGAACGGGAGAAGGACGAGGGGACGGAAATTAACCCGAAGAATCTCGCGGCGAAAGTCCGTAGAGCATGCGGCGAGATGCTTCGGGAAAGCCGCCGTAGACTCCATTATGCTCTCCTTCTCAGCATGACGCCGCTACGGGATCCGTAAAGCATGCGGCGAGATGCTTCGGGAAAGCCGCCGTAGACTGCGTTCTACTCTCCTTCTCAGCATGACGCCGCGAATGAGCAGCGGGCGGTCAATTCTTCTCGTTCAGGCACGCGATGCCGGGGAGGACTTTGCCCTCGAAGAGTTCGAGAGAGGCGCCGCCGCCCGTCGAAATGTGCGTGATCTTGTCCGCATAGCCGAGCTGGGTGCAGGCCGCAGCGCTGTCGCCGCCGCCGACGATCGTGGTCGCGCCCTTCGCATCCGCAAGAGCCTGTGCAACGGCGTTGGTGCCCGCCGCGAGAATGGGATTCTCAAACACGCCCATGGGGCCGTTCCAGATGACTGTCTTTGCGCTCTTGACCTTTTCCGCATAGAGTTCTCTGGTCTTTTCGCCGATGTCGAGCCCCATCATGTCCGCGGGGATCTCGTGCGAGGAAACCGTCTTGATCTCGACGGGCGCGTCGATGGGATCGGGGAAGGCCGCCGTCACGACGGTATCGACGGGGAGGAGAAGCTCCTTGCCCTCTTCCTTTGCCTTGGCGATCATTTCCTTGCAGTAGTCGAGCTTTTCGTCGTCCACGAGGGAGGTGCCGACCTCATAGCCCTGCGCCTTGAGGAAGGTATAGGCCATGCCGCCGCCGATGATGAGGGTGTCGCACTTTTCGAGCAGGTTGGAGATGACGCCGAGCTTATCCGCCACTTTCGCGCCGCCCAAAATCGCGACGAAGGGGTGAACGGGATGCTCGAGGGAATCCGCCATGACGGAGAGTTCCTTCTCGATGAGGAAGCCGCAGACAGCGGTCTTGACGAGGCCGTATTCGACGATCGCGGCCGTGGAGGCGTGGGAGCGGTGCGCCGTGCCGAACGCGTCGTTGACGTAGATATCGGCATACTTCGCAAGAGCCTTGCAGAAGTCAAGGTCCTTCTTCTCCTCCTCCCAATGGAAGCGGAGATTTTCGAGGAGAACGGCTTCGCCCTCCTTGCAGGCTGCCACTTTGGCCTGTGCGTCGGGGCCGATGACGTCCGTCGCAAAGGTCACCTTTCCGCCGAGGAGCTCATTGAGGCGGGCGGCGACGGGGGCGAGGGTGAGTTTCTTGGGCTCCTCCTTGAGGGCCTTCTCGATGATGGCCTCCGCCGTCGTTTCGCCCTTTTCGACCTTGGCCTTGTCCTTCTTGTTGAGTTTGACTTCGGCAGAGAAAATGGAATGGGGCTTGCCCATGTGCGAGCAGAGAGTCACCTTCGCGCCCGCGTCGAGCAGATACTTGATGGTGGGGAGAGCCCCGATGATGCGGTTTTCGTCCGTGATCTTCCCGTCCTTCATGGGGACGTTGAAGTCGCAGCGCACCAAGACGTGCTTGCCCTTGAGGTCTTTTAAGTCCTTCACGGTCATCTTGTTCATATATGAAACCTTCCTTATATAAAATTTTCCCCATAATCATAATTCTTTTTCCAAAGTTTGTCAATACCTTGACTGCACTCATGCGCCAAAAATCTTGTCTTTTTTGTAAAAAAAGGCGGTTTTTTCCTTGACAAAAATTTGGAAGTTTGCTAAAATTACCGTTGTCTGTAATTCGGCAGTTCTATACGCATGCCGACGACGCAAATTTGATTCTCCGAAATCGAAAGATTTTGAGGATATTCCGAAATAAGTAAAGGAGGTAAAAAGATGCCCACAATCAACCAGCTCATCAAGAAAGGCAGGGAGAGAGAGGCCTTCAAGTCCAAGTGCCCGATCCTCGACAGCTGCCCGCAGAAGCGCGGCGTTTGCCTTTCCGTGACGACGACTTCCCCCAAGAAGCCCAACTCGGCGCTTCGGAAGATCGCGAGGGTGAGATTGACCAACAAGCAGGAAGGTACCGTGTACATTCCCGGCGAAGGTCACAATCTGCAGGAGCACAGCTCCGTTCTCATCCGCGGCGGAAGAGTCAAGGATCTGCCCGGCGTCCGCTATCACGTGATCCGCGGTGCGCTCGATACGGCAGGCGTTGCAAAGCGCAAACAGGCCCGCAGCAAGTACGGCGCAAAACGCCCTAAGTGATGCCGCAGGCGTCATCCTGAGCGTTACAGGTGTCATCCTGAGCGTAGCGAAGGATCCCCTCGGTCAAGGGAGGGTCCGTCACATTGCCGCGAGGCAGACACAACAGTCCCTACTTATTTTCGGAATGTCTTATCAAGGGACCCCGATCAAAGTAGGCAGTATTCCCCGCAGAAAACGGGGGAGAAGGTTCGCTACTTTATATAATAATGTAAAGCAAGCGATAGCTTAATGAAGAGGGGAAACCCCAAAGCGGTGAAAAGCCGCCTCAAAATCAAAAAAAGGAGGACAGAATCAATGCCCAGAAGAGGGAATGTTCCCAAGAGAGATGTCCTGCCCGATCCCCTGTACGGGAGCAAGGTAGTGACGAAACTCATCAACCAGATCATGCTCGACGGCGAAAAGAGCGTTGCACAGAAAATTGTCTATGACGCATTCAAAACCGTGAGCGAAAAGCTCGGCAAAGAGCCCATGGAAGTGTTCAACCAGGCGCTTGCAAACGTTACCCCCATCGTGGAGGTCAAGGCAAGGCGCGTCGGCGGCGCCAACTATCAGGTCCCCATCGAGATCAGGCCCGAGCGCCGTCAGACGCTCGCCATCCGCTGGCTCGTTGCCGCTACAAGAAAGCGTTCCGAGCGCGAGATGGCAAAGAAGCTCGCCGCAGAGCTCATGGACGCCTATAACAACACGGGCGCGTCCGTAAAGAAGAAGGAAGACACACACAGGATGGCGGAAGCGAACAAGGCATTCGCACACTTCCGCTTCTGATGAGGGAAGGTTATGGCAAGAGAATACGACTTATTACACACAAGGAACTTCGGTATCATGGCGCATATCGACGCCGGCCAGACCACGACGACCGAGCGTATCCTGTTCTACACGGGCAAGACGCATAAGATCGGCGAGGTCCACGAGGGCGCCGCGACCATGGACTGGATGGTTCAGGAACAAGAAAGAGGCATCACGATCACTTCCGCTGCCACAACCTGCATTTGGAAGGGCTACCGCTTCAACATTATCGATACCCCCGGCCACGTTGACTTTACGGTCGAAGTCGAACGGTCGCTGCGCGTCCTCGACGGTACGATCGCAACGTTCTGCGCGAAGGGGGGCGTCGAACCCCAGTCCGAAACTGTCTGGCGTCAGGCAGACACCTACAAGGTGCCCCGTATCGCCTACGTCAACAAGATGGACATCAACGGCGCGGACTTCTTCCGCGTTGAAAAGATGATCCGCGAGCGTCTCGGCGCAAACCCTGTTCCCATCGAACTTCCCATCGGGAAGGAAGATAAGTTCCGCGGCATCATCGACCTCATCCGCATGGAGGCGGAGGTCTATTACGACGACCTCGGCAAGGACTTCAGAAAGGAGCCCATTCCCGCCGACATGACGGATCTCGCCAATGAGTACCGCTTCAAGCTCGTGGAAGAGGCTGCGTCCGCCAACGACGAACTTATGGAAAAATACCTCGAAGAGGGCGACCTCTCCGTCGAGGACATCATCGCGGGCCTCCGCGAGAGATGTTTAAAGCTCGAGGCGATCCCCATGCTCTGCGGTTCTTCCTATAAGAACAAGGGCGTGCAGTTCCTGCTCGACGCAGTCATCCACTTCCTGCCGAGCCCCGTAGACGTCGACCACGTCAAGGGCACCAACCCCGAGACGGGCGAAGAGGAGGAGAGGAGGACTTCGGA
>CANQUY010000147.1 GCA_947627125.1 uncultured Clostridia bacterium | reverse complement strand
CTTGCTCTGCAGGAGCTTTAAAAACTTCAAATCGCCCTGTAGGGAGCCGAAATGCACCCCTTTGACGCACACGGAGGCGTTGCAGAGCAGGGAGAGCGCGTAAAAATAGCATGCACCCGAAACGTCCGGTTCGACGTCGAATGTTTGGGGAGCCACGGCGATCGGCGTAATGTGATACCCGTTTTTGCCCGTAAGGCGTTTGCATTTGCCGCCGAATCTCTCAATGAGTTCGGCCGTCATGGCAATGTAGCTCCCGTCCGTTCTGCTTCCCTTGAGTTCGAGCGTGAACGGACGGCCGCCGACCGCCGCCGCAAGCATGAGGCCGCTCGCATGCTGTGTGCTGACGTCCGTGCCGATTTCCGCATGGCCCGATGAGATCCCGTTTGAACGCATGCGGAAGGGGAAATGCTCTTTCTCTTCGGCGTATTCGATCTCTGCGCCGAGGGAAACAAGGAGGGGCAGGATCTCCATGGGGCGTCCGCGCATCTGCATGGATGCGTCGAGCGCAAAGGTTCCGCCCAAAAAAGCCAAAATTGCCGTCAAAAAACGTGCAACCGTCCCTGCGCTACCCACATTGAGAGAACATTCTCGCCGAAAATCGCGGGTCCCGTGCACAAGAATGCCATCCGAAACCGCTTCCGTCTTGATCCCGAGCGCGGAAAGGCAACGAAGAAGAGATTCGCTGTCATCACAGCACGGCCCGCAACGGAGAAGGGTGTCGCCGTCGGTAAAGGCGGAAAGGAGGAGAGCCCTGTTCAAAATGCTCTTGGATGCGGGAACGTCTACCGAAATGATTTTTGTTTTAAGTCGCGAGATCGTGTACATAGAAAAATCATATCATGTTTTTGAATTTAAGTCAAGAAAGTTGCCACAGCAATAGAAAAGTGATATAATCAAATGTATGGAATACACTGTTTTGCGGAGCCAAAGAAAGACAATGTCGGTAAGCGTAAAGGACGCGAAGGTGATCGTCCGCGCTACGATGCGTGCTTCAACCCAAAAGATCGAGGATTTTGTGAACAGGCATCGAGTCTGGATCATGCGCCGCGTGAAAGAGCAGGAAGAGCGGCACATTCCCGATTTTGCGGACGGAACTTTCGTTGAGATCCTCGGAAGGGAACGGAGAATCGAAACGGGAAGGACAAAATTGACGTCAGATACGCTCTATCTGCCGCGGGAAAACAGAGAAGAGGCGCTAATAAGACTTTTAAAAACCCTGTCGAGGGAGCGCATGACGGCGATCACTGAGGAACTTGCCGCGAGATACGGTTTCCGCTACGAAAGGATCAGGGTCACGTCCGCAAGGACGAGGTGGGGATCCTGTAACGTGCGTGGGACCATTGCATATTCCTTCCGCACGGCGGTCCTGCCCGAGGAGCTCATGCGCTATCTTGCGGCGCATGAACTCTGTCATACGCGCCACATGGATCACAGCAAGGCCTTTTGGGATTTGCTCGAGAAGATCATTCCGAACTGCAAAGCGCAGAGGAGAAAGCTAAAAAGTTATTTATGGGTTATGAAATGCCTTTAAATTTTGAATTTTTGCATTTTGCATAGTACTATGTCAGACATATTACTATCGTTTTTTCCAAATTCTGTTTACAAATCCGATTTTATGAGATATAATAGAACCAATGAATGCACGCATTGAGATCGAAACGAGGACGCTCGGAGAAACTTCTCGTTTTTCAGCGATCGGAAATTTAAAGCGCCGCGCGGGCGGAGCGGCTGTCACGTATCCGATCGAGGGAGATATCTCGACGCTCGGGCTGTTCGGGCATGAGGCGTCTATCAAGAGGTGCGGCGAAACAACTTTTGAATCCGTTTTTCGTGACGGCGAATCTTCGGTTTTCCGTTTGACGTTCGGGGAGAATGTCGCGGAGATCCCTATTTTTACATCCGTTTATAAAATTTCTTTCCAATGGCCCGAGATCTTCGCCGAGCTTGTCTATGATCTGAAGTCGGGCCAACCTTCCCAATCTTTTTCTTTAAAAATCCATATTGAGGTTATTTCGGAGGAGCAATGAAAATAAACTATATCGGGCACTCCTGCTTTTTGTTTCGCGAAAAAAGCGGGCCAAGCCTTCTGACCGATCCCTATGGGGATGTCGGCCTTCCTTTTCCGCGCATACAGGCGGATATCGTCACCGTGAGCCACGGTCACTACGACCATTGCAATGTCGGCGCAGTCGGAGGAAACCCTACCGTCTTGCGTGAGGCGGGGAAGTTCACCTGCCGCGGCGTAGCGATCGAGGGCATAGAGTGCTTTCATGATGACGCGAACGGCGCAAAGCGGGGAAAAAATTTGATTTTTTCCTTTGTCATGGACGGGGTCCGCGTGTCCCATTTTGGGGATCTCGGCCAAAAATATGACGAGAGGATCCTCAGGAAGGTCGGCCATACCGATGTCCTTCTGCTTCCCGTCGGCGGCAACTACACCATAGACGGTGAGGAAGCGGCATGGTATGTGAAAAAGCTTTCTCCCGCCGTCGTCATTCCCATGCATTACCATGTGAAGGGACTCACCGTCGATATCGAGGATGAAAGACGCTTCCTGCGGGCGATGGGCGGGGTTTATTCCGTGGCGCGTGAGGTGGAACTGACGGGAGATACGCTTCCCGCCGCTCAAAAAATTATCATGATGGAGAGGATGGAAATATGATCGATAAATCAAAGATGGAACAGGAATACAGGGAGTATCTCGAATCTCTCCCGATCGTTTCTTTGAGGGTCTTGGGAAGATTTGAGGGCGTGGCGCAGGTCTGTGCGACCAATAAGGTTTCGCTCGTTGCGGCCATTTTGGACATTTTAATGGGAAAAGTTCAGCCGACGAGCCGTTCCAAACGCGGCGCGCCGCCCAAACAGACTTATCTCGATCCCTTGATTTTGGAAAAACTTGCCGAGATCAAGCGCAAGTATACGGAAACGGGCTTCAGTTTCTCGGTCGCCTCGCCCGAATATGAGGAGAGGGGCTTTGCGGGGGACGAAACGCTCTACAAGGGCATTCTTGAAATGATGTACTCGGGCTACGGCTTTTTGCGTGCAAATAATTGCCAGCCCTCCTCGAGCGGCGCAGACGTCTTTATTCCCGCGGCGACGATCCATTCCATGAAGCTCAGAGAGGGGGATTATGTCACCTGTACCGCAAAGCCGCGGCAAAAGAACGATTCTCCCGCGCTCGATATCCTCGGCTCCGTCAACGGAATGCCCATCGGCGGCTATGAAAACCGTCCGTTCTTCGACAATCTGACGGCACGGTACGCGAACCGTAAGATCTCCCTTTCGGAGAATTCCTCCGAACTTTCGCTCCGCATTCTCGACCTCTTCGTTCCCATAGGGAAGGGACAGCGTGGGCTCATCATCGCGCCGCCCAAGGCGGGAAAGACGACCCTCCTCAAGAACATTGCCGCCTCGATCAGCGCGAACCACAGGGACATTCAACTCATTGTTCTGCTCATCGACGAACGGCCCGAGGAAGTCACCGATTTCAAGGAGAGCGTTCCCGCCGCGAAGATCATCTATTCCACCTTCGACGAAGGAGCGGAAAAGCACATCCGCGCCGCGCATCTCACCGTGGAGCATGCAAAACGGCTCGTTGAGATGGGGAAGGACGTCGTGATCCTCCTCGATTCCCTGACAAAACTGACAAGGGCGTGCAATTATGTTGCGGACAGCTCGGGTAAGACGCTCTCGGGCGGGCTCGAGGCAAGCGCACTCTCGGAGCCGAAGAAATTTTTCGGCGCGGCGAGGAACACGGTAGAGCAGGGCAGTCTGACAATCCTTGCAACGGTCCTCGTCGATACGGGCAGCCGCATGGACGATATTATCTATGAGGAGTTCAAGGGCACGGGCAATGCGGATATCTTTCTTTCCCGCGAACTCGCGGAGCGCAGGATCTTCCCCGCGATCGATATCCGAAGATCGGGAACGAGAAAGGAGGATCTTCTTTTGAGCGAAGCGGAGCTCTCCGCCGTCTATAAGATGCGGGAGAGGGGGCTCACAGAGAATATAGCGGGGCTCCTCGACATGATGAAGCGGACGGAGAACAACGAGGAATTCGTTTCCCGCCTGCCCGAATGGCTGAAAATCTACAAAGCGATGTAAAAATCCACGAATAATAATCCACCCGCGAAGCGGGTGGTATTTCATTTTCGGGCATAGCCCTAATCATTACAGGCGGCGCAC
>CANQUY010000146.1 GCA_947627125.1 uncultured Clostridia bacterium | reverse complement strand
TTGGCGATCTTCGCTTCCAAAGAGATATATTTCCCCACATAAAAGCCGCAACGATATAAAAGCAGGGTGGTGAGCAGCCGAGACATTCTCCCGTTCCCGTCGAGGAAAGGGTGGATGCACAGAAAATCGTGAACGAATATCGGGATGAGGATGAGCGGATCGACTTCACCGTAGGCGATTGCCTCGTTGAACGACGTACAGATTTCTTCGATTGCCCCCGGGGTTTCATAGGGAGGAAGTGGGGTGAAGAGCGTGACGGCATGACTGTCTGCGTCCGTCGCCGAGATATAGTTTTGCACACTCTTGAACTTCCCGCCGATCCCCACGTTCTTGGTATTGTGTGAGTAAAGAATTTGGTGAAGTTGAAGGATATAGTTCGGCGTGAGCGGAATATACTCATAGCTTTCGTGGATCAGATTCAAGACGTCACGATATCCCGCGATCTCTTCCTCATCGCGGTTTTTGGGCGTTGTCTTTTCCTCGACGAGCTGTTTGAGCCGTGTGTTCGTCGTGCGGATGCCCTCAATGGCGTTGGATGCTTCCGTACTTTGTATTTTGGCGATTTCCACGAGCTTTTTGAGTTCCTCGGGCTTCTGCTCTAAATAGCTCTCCTGCCTGCCTTGCATCAGGCGAATTTGGGAGATATAGCCCACGATTTCCGAACTCCACAAGGCATCTTTGAGTTTCCGATAAACGAACTTGCGCATAACCTTCTCCTTATCGCGTAAATTATAGCCGATTTTACGCGAAAAGTCAAGGGGTTAGGAGTAACACGGACAAAAATTTTACCGAAAGTTTCACCTACGGAGACGTAATTTATCAAAAAGTGGAAGATTATGTGTGAGTAATTTTTTTGAAGTGAGATGCTCCTGTTTTTTTGACATTGCTTGACTGGGAGGAAGCAATGTGCTATAATGTTTTCAGTGAAAATAAAGATGAATCGGGAATGAAAATTAAAAAGCATTGTTTTACATGTCAGCCTTCTGCGGCGCCGGCTTCATCTCGGCGCCGCAGTTTCTGAAATAAGACAAAGGGAGGAGAAAATGATTATATACGTTACGAAAAAAACCGTCGAGCGGTATAGGATCGGTATGTGCGCGCCTTCTCCGATGAAAGAGATCGCGGATGCCGTCATCCAACACGAGCGCGGCGATACGCTTTTTGAATGGGGCGCCAAACTGTTTTATTTCGACCGCAGAAAATGTTTGGAAGTTGCCAACTTCGCAAGTAAATTCACATTATTTTTAGTGGATATCAAGGTCGACGATCTGCCGGGCATAGGCAGTCTTATAGCGCACTATATGTCATATATCTATGAAAACGATCCTGTGATGACGGATCTTCTCTAGCGGTACTTCGACGAATGTCCTATCCTTGTGTTTTTAAAATTGACGGATAAGAGCAACATTGCGCATCTGAATCATACGCTGAGCGATTTTGCGTGGGACGGCTACAGGCTTGCCGACTATATTGAAAATAATATTCTGCAGTCTATGAAACTCAACAAATATTTTAATACCGAGTGGCCCGTGACACGGATGATCGACGGAAAAAAGGAATACGTCTATCCGGCGGAGACATTTGCCATGTTGCTTAAAGAGCTCTATCGCAAAGATTAAATGATGCGCGATGGTCGTTGAATTGAAAAAAGGAGCCGCCAAAGTGTAATTTTGGGCGATAGAGTATAATTTTTTGATAATTGAAGTGAGCATGTAAAAGCTTCTTCAATGGTACTGATTTCAAATACTATTTTGCTTGGAGGATGTTTTATGCCATTAGATGCAACAATTAAGAATGCAATTTATACTTACTGCAATAATCATTTAGCAGATGAATCATGGTATGAAGAAGAATTCGAATTTATACAAGACGAATATTTGAGAAAACGATTGGTTGAAGAATTTAGAGCAACACGTTTTGCATATAAAATTTATGAGGGTATTGAAGCGAAAGATGAAAATTTAATCTTTGAAATTAGGCATCAGATCCTATCATATGCAACAATTTATGAGGCTGTATTGCATTATGTTCTTTATAACTATTACGAGACCGCTAAGCAATTCATTGAATTGCTTTATCATGATGCTCCGGCAAAGATAAGTATTCCGTCAAATAAACTCACTGAACTTAATTCATTACTTGAACATAATGGCGAAAGCATTATTCCCTATCATATGCAAAGAAGAAAAAAGAAAGATGCTGAGGTTAGATTTGACGAGAAATGTAGAGTGGCGGAAAAATTGGGTTTAATACATAAGTTTGTTAATGAAGACGGAGAGAAAATCGATTTGCCATCAGAAATAATTGAAATATTTGGATACAGAAATGCTATACATCTTGTAGCTGAGCAACGTAAAAATATAAATTATGAGTTAGCTCTTAGCAAATTGGCTTATAGACGAATGAGACCGTTTATAGATCAGATAAAGGATAAACTGAAAATTGATAAAAAAGGTATTTATGCTTAATTTACTCTCGGAATAGGCCAATATAGCGGATAACAAACCATAATAATTTTTCTAATTTGACTTAATGGATGAGGTAAATCATAAAAATGGCCAGGGGTTGTGTCCTCGCCTGTAACTATTTTTGATTGTGTTATGCCATAGGATGATTTTATTGGTGCGGAATGAAAGGGGCGGAAATTTTCTTCTTAAACGCGAAATATCTCTAATCACCACTATACAACCGATTTTTTCGGCTGTTCATCGGAAAAGTTTCCCCCAATTTCCTTTCATTTCACTCAAGCGAAATCGGAAAAAACTCACTCAATAGGCACACCTGCGGGTGTGCTTTATCAAGCGATCCTACTGTTTTCTCAATTTTTCAATATTCTCATGATGGGTATTAGAATATTCGGAAAAGCCATGTCAAGCAATTTTCTTTTTTTGAGGGCACGTCGATTACTTTTTTCGGAATAACCCCATATAACCCCTTGACAAAAAATGAAATAGGGGTTATAATGGGGTTATCTTGTTGAGGTGTAGAATGGACGAAGATTTGCGGGAAGAACTTGCCGCGTTGGAACAAAAAATCGCCGAACTTCCGAGGGGGTATCTCTCCAAAAAGACGATCAATGGGAAGGTTCGCTTTTATCTTCAATGGACGGAGGACGGCAAGAAAAAGAGCAAGTACGTCGGCGACGCGCTTGCCGATTCCTTGCGCAGTCAGATCGAAGAGCGCAAGCGGCTCCAAGAGCGCACAAAAGAAATCAGGACGCAACTGTCTGTTCCCGTGAAAACGGAGAAGAGATCCGAGCCTGCTTTCCGAACGACGGTCCTCACGGGCGAACGTCTGCGCGCCTATATCCAACCCGTCGAGGGCTACAAAAAGCGCGCTTGCTTTGAAACGCTGAAAAGCTATCTCTGCGGAAACCCTTGCGACAAGGTTTTCATCCTCTACGGACTTCGCAGAACGGGCAAGACGACGCTCATCCGACAGGCGATCGCGGACATGGGTGCCTCGGATTTCGCCAAATGCGCTTTTATTCAGATCCGAACGGGCAATACGCTTGCAGAGGTGAACGCCGATCTGCAACTTCTTTCGGAGCGCGGCTTCCGCTTCATCTTCCTCGATGAAGTGACGCTCATGGATGACTTTATCGAGGGCGCGGCGCTCTTTTCCGACGTCTTTGCGGCTTGCGGCATGAAGATCGTCCTCTCGGGAACGGATTCCCTCGGCTTTGTCTTTTCCGAGGACGAGCAGCTCTACGACCGCTGCATTCTGCTTCATACCACCTTCATTCCGTATAAGGAGTTTGAAGAAGTGCTGGGTATCAAAGGCATCGACGAATACATTCGTTATGGCGGAACGATGAGCCTCGGCGGGGTACATTACAACGAGCCGACCACCTTCGCCACCGCGCAAAGTACCGACGAATATGTGGGCAGCGCCATCGCGCGGAATATCCAACATTCTTTGAAGTGCTATCAATACGAGGGACATTTTCGCGCCTTGCAGGATCTCTACGAACACGGGGAGTTGACGAGCGCGATCAACCGTGTCATCGAGGACATCAACCACCGTTTTACGCTCGAAGTGCTGACGCGGGACTTTGTTTCATACGATTTAGGGCTTTCCGCCAAAAATCTGCGGAGCGACAGGGAGGACCCGACCGACATTCTCGACCGTATCGACCGCGAGAAGGTGACGAGGCGGCTCAAAGAACTTCTTGAAATCAAAAATCAAGATGAGCGGAGCGTCTC
>CANQUY010000145.1 GCA_947627125.1 uncultured Clostridia bacterium | reverse complement strand
ATTACCATATTGACGGTAATCAGTTTGAGCGTCAATACAAAGACCATCTGAGCGACTTCCGCACGTGGAACCAATTGCCGCATGCGGAAGAATGGCTGTTGTTCCCTGAGAACATAGGCCCTTATGTAATCGGTAACTTTGTCTCGTCAAAAATCGGAAAAGTAAAATCGACATGATTATAAAAAATAGCATTGTAATTTTGTGGTGCGAACTACTAATTACAATGCTATGACCGAGACTTCCCAATTAAAGAAATATCTGATGTGGTACAAAGTTAACGAATTATTTTCAGATGGCCTAAACAAAACTCAAATAGGCCAATCCTTATGCCTTCACCGTCAAACGGTGTCTAAGTATCTGTCCATGACAGAAGAGGAGTTCATGTCCAGCCAGAGCTATGACCGTCATTACGGTCATAAACTTGACAGTTATG
Source organism: uncultured Clostridia bacterium (assembly GCA_947627125.1). Classification (GTDB taxonomy): domain Bacteria; phylum Bacillota; class Clostridia; order Christensenellales; family Borkfalkiaceae; genus Gallimonas. The sequence continues at coordinate 3,795 of CANQUY010000145.1, read as the reverse complement.
AATCTTATGTCGTCAATGAGCTTCGTAAGTGGCCCTTTCTGTCGGCTCCCCAGCTCCATGACCGCTTGAAGGAGCATTTTCCGGATCTTCCCTGCGTAACCCCCAAAACGGTATTCAACTTCGTGAAGCGAGTGCGTTTGACGCACGATCTTCCCAAGGAGGTTGAGAAAGGTTACCGCCCCTACGAGAAGCAACCCGAGACTCCCTATGGCGAATACGCCCAATGCGACTTCGGTGAACGGTGGATGAAGACACTTCAGGGACAGTCTTTAAAAGTGTATTTCTTTGCGATGTGTCTGAGCCGCAGCAGGTATAAGTTCGTCTACTTTAGCCGTACACCGTTTACCACCGCTCTTGCGGTTTATGCCCATGAACTGGCTTTCGAGTTCTTCGGGGGAGTACCCCGAAAGATAGTTTATGACCAGGACAAGGTGTTTCTTGTCAATGAAAACCTTGGTGACCTGGTGCTTACCCGCGTTTTCCGCGCCCTTGTCCGTGAACATGGCTTTGAGCCCGTGTTCTGTCGCAAATCCGATCCCCAGAGCAAAGGTAAGATAGAGAATGTCGTCAAATATGTGAAGTACAACTTCCTCCGCGGCCGCGAGTTGGTTGACATGGACCTGCTCAACAAGGAAGTCCTTGGCTGGTTGGAACGCACGGCCAACGGCACGGAACATCACGGCATACGTCGTGTCCCGTCTGAGGAGTTTGAGACGGAAAAAGCATACCTCATGCCTTATAAGGGAGTCCCGACTGTTCCTTGCGAAACCCTCTTGCCGCATCACGTGCGAAAGGACAACGTGATAACCTACCGGGGCAATTATTACAGCGTTCCCACAGGCACCTACCACGGCCATCAGACGCTGGTCTATATCGAAGAAAAAGAAGGCCGGCTATATATCTACAGCCATGAGACAGGCAAAACCCTTGCCGTTCACAAAATAAGCGGAGATAAAGGGCGTCTGGTAAGCAATACCTCCCACCGACGTGACCGCGAAGCCTCGCTGGATGATTATGAGGCTTTTGTACGCAAAGAACTTCCCGCAAGCACGGTGATTGATACATATTTATCACAACTACGTGTGCATAAGGCCCGTAATTACCGCGACAACCTCCAGTTTATAGTCCGGCGCCACGCGGCATACTCGGACATCACGCTTACCGAAGCTTTTGACGAGTGCCTTAAAGCAGGTGTCTTCAACGGATGCAGCCTGATGGAGGTAGCCGAGACCCTCAGGATCCGTAAAGGGGAAACCCCCATTGAGGTCCGGACGGAAACCGAGCCGGTTCCCGGGGCTGATACATCCGCCATGCTCCCCGAGAAAACAGACATATCCACCTTTAACACCCTTTTCGTATGATAACAAACGAACAAATCAAAACCCTGTGCTCGCGTCTGCGCCTGTACGCTCTACCACGCCTGCTGGAATCCGAAGCTCATCTGGCGCAGGAGCAGGGAAAAAACCATGTCGAGTTCCTGCATGACCTGCTCTCCCGCGAGGTTCAGGAAAGAGACAGCAAGGACTTCCAACGGCGACTGAAAGCGGCGGCCTTGCCGGCAAGACACGACCTCGACCTTTTCGACCACAACTACTCGCAAGGTATAACCGCACCAAGATTGCGTGAACTGCGCCGGCTGGGGTGGCTCGAACAGAATTACAACCTGATACTCATGGGACCTTCCGGAACAGGCAAAACCTTTATCGCCGCAGGACTCGTGTACGAAGCTGTGGGGCAGGGATACAAGGCGTATATGGTCACGATGGAGGATGTCATAAACACCATCAAGATGAAAACGCTGATGCCTTCGGCCATGAGCGCATACAACCGTCTGCTCAAAGCCGACCTGGTAGCCATCGATGACATAATGCTCTTCCCGGTGAAAAAAGAGGATGCCGCAGGATTCTTCAATCTGATCAACACGCTTCACGAGAAAGCCTCACTGATAATTACCACGAACAAGGCACCCACCGAATGGGCCAAAACGCTGGATGACGAAGTGCTGGCTTCAGCAATACTGGACAGGCTGTTATATCACTGCGAGGTCATAAAACTCACCGGGCAAAGCTACCGGATGGGAAACCGAAAATCCATTTTTGAAGAGGAAAAAGACACATCTTTGGCTGGGGGTACCCCCAGCCAAAGATGACCGGCATTAAAATGTAATCAATAGTATAAACTGATAGTCTCTATTATTAGACGGTGATTTAACTTTACCGAAAAATGACGATTTAAAATTTGCTTATTACAACTAAATCAAGGGGCAGTAGAAATTTAGTGGGGATTCTCGTTTCCTATTCTCGCCCGAAATTCCGACCTTTGCCTCATGGAAACAAATCAACTGGAGGTGTTGGCTCGTATCGTGCTTCCCTCTGAAATACTCAATTATTTTTCAGTAGTGCTTGTTGAACAGACTTCAACGGAGATACACATTCATCTTGATGAAGTGATGACTCCTGCATTATCCGATGATGTGCACTTTGAATCCAAAGGCTTCATGGAAGCGGTAAGCGTCACAGATTTTCCCATCCGTGACCACAAGGTTGTTCTGCGCATCCGCCGTCGTCGTTGGACTGATATTCGCACAGGTAAGAGCTTCAGTATTCCCATCGACCTTGATGTCGTTTGTAAGGGCACCCGTTACTCCAAAGAATTTGGTGTTTTTTTAAAAGAAACGTATGGAGACGTCCCCGGTGACCTGCCATACGCTTGAGGAATTCTACCATATAGACGGACATACTTTCGAGAAACAGTACAAGGAAACGCTCAGCGGTTTCAGGGATTGGGAGCAGCTGGAGCATGCGGATGAATGGATGTTATTCCCGGAGAACATCGGTCCGCATTTGGCTATAGACGAGTCGTCCCTGTCTAATGGAGAATTATACACTTTTGTCACCAACCGTGACCGTCATACACATGAGGAAAGCCTTGTGGCAGCTGTCGCAGGAACCAAATCGGAGGATGTCATACAGGTGCTCAAACAAATAGACGAGAAAGCCCGTGAAGCTGTGGAGGAAGTGACCCTTGACCTGTCCGATTCCATGCGCAGGATTGTCACCATTGCCTTCCCCAAGGCCAAACGCGTCATAGACCGTTTTCATATACAGAAACTCGCCTGTGATGCTGTACAGGAAATCCGCGTAGCCCATCGTTGGGACGCCTTACAGCAGAGCAATGAAGAAATGGAGGAGTGTAAACAAGCGGGAAAGTCATACATGCCTTACCGATTCCCAAACGGAGACACCCGCCCGGAACTGCTGGTCAGAAGCAGATACCTCTTGTTTAAATCCGCGGAAAAGTGGACGGAAAAACAAAAGGAAAGGGCTGAAATACTGTTTAAGGAATATCCTGACATCCAAACGGCTTATGGACTGGCACACTCCTTAAGGATGATATTCGCCAAAAACACCATCAAGGATGCTGCAAGGCTAAGCATGGCCCGATGGTATAACAAAGTGGATGAGTCAAGGATAAAGTCGTTCAATGTCATTGCGGCTACATTCTACGAACACTATGATGACATTCTGAACTTCTACAACAACAGGGCATCAAACGCCGCAGCAGAGTCGTTCAATGCAAAAATCAAACTCTTTAGGGCAAACTTGCATGGAGTGGCAGACAGAAAGTTTTTTCTTTTTAGGCTGGCAAAGATATATGGATATCCCCACTAAATTTCTACTGCCCCGATTTATCATTTGGATTATCGGTGTGGTTCTGTGTGTCAAAGCCGTACTTGAAATCATGAAGTGGCCGGTAGACGGCGTGAAGAAACTATTAGTTGCAATTATCATCCTG
>CANQUY010000144.1 GCA_947627125.1 uncultured Clostridia bacterium | reverse complement strand
GGAAACGCCGCCTCGAACTCCTCCATCTCCTCGTCGTACGCGGGAAAGGCGTACCCCTTCTTCTCCTTGCGCTCGGCATAGAGGGCGCGGAGGTCGAACGCCATCTTTTTGAGGGAAGCGCGGACGCGGGCCTTCACCCGCTCGAACTCCCCGCCGCCGATCTTGGAGAGGGAGGGCGTATCTCCCCCCATGTACTTCGAGAGAATGTCCATGTTCTCGACGGGAACGTAGAGGGTGTCGCCGTCCTTATATTCGAGGGCGATATACTCCTTGGTGCCGTCCGTCGTCGAGATCTTTTTGGTGCCCGTGACGCGGCCGACGCCGTACGTTTCGTGCACGGCGTAGTCCCCCACCTCGGGCGCGAAGAAGAGATCCCCCCTCTTCTTTTTGATGCGCCGCTCGGCGGCGGCCTTGAGGAAGATGTCCTCCGTGCCTATGACGGCGAGCTTGCAGTCGTGAACCAAAAAGCCGTGCGTAAGGGTATCGGGGAGGAGCGCGACGCCGCGCAGATCCTCGAGCTTCTCCGTCAGCGGGGCAAAGGGGGGAAAGTACTCCGCAAGCGACTCCCTGATCTTCCCCATCCGCTCCGTGCCGCCGCAGTAGAGCATGACACGGTAGCCCGTCGAGATCCAGGTGCGGATGTCGATGGCGAGTTCTTCCAAAGAGTTCAGATAACGGCGCACGGGCGTCGTCTTGTAATGAAAGATCCTGAGCGGATTTGTGAGAAACGGGTTTCCCGTGAAGGTCTGAAGGGTCAGCGTGCGGTAGCCCGTGAGGCTTGCGATGTTCTCATAGGGAATGTACTGCCGCCGTGAACACGGAAGGGCCTCGCCGCCCCCGAGAAGGAGCTTGAGCCGTTCCTCGTGCTCGCGGTAGAGCCCCTCGAGCTTGTCGCGGATGAGCTTTCCCTCGTCTACAATGATGAGCGCATCTCTCGCGAGGTCCTTCAAAAATTCCCCCGTTCCCGAGAGAAGGGGCAGAAGGAAGTCGGAAATGTAGCCGTCCGCGGCGATCTCCTCCTCCACCGCCTGCATGCGGGCGCGGCAGGAAACGGGCAGTTTTTGGATCTCCCCCTTGAGCTTTTCGGCAACGGCGGGCGCTTCGTCCTCACCGAGAATGGCATCCGTCGCGGCGACGATATCGATCGCGGAGAGTTTTTCGTACCGTTCCCCCGTTTCTCCGTCGTAGGGTTTGATTGCCTCCACGTCATCGCCGAAGAAGTCAACGCGGACGGGGTGCGGACTGTTGATGGGCCAGACGTCGAGGATATCCCCCCGCACGGCAAAGGCTCCCCTGCCGTCCACGGTGTATTCCCGCCGATATCCCGCATAGGCGAGCGCGGAAACGAGGGCACGCATGTCCGTTTCCTTCCCGACCTCGAGATGAAAGACCTTGAGATCCTTGGGAACGGGCTGGACGAGGGCCTCGACGTCGCAGACGAGGATATCCGCCCCCTTCTGCCATTCATAGAGGGCGGTGAGGCGGCGGTAGAGGGCGTCCTTGGAGCCTGCGCGGCGGTAGAGAAGGACTTCATCCTTGGCGGAAAGGAGGGCCGTCTTTCGCCCCGAGAGCGCAGAGATCGCCTCATACGCCCGCTTTGCGGAGAGAGAATCGGCCGTGATATAGACGGTTCTCCCCTCGCTGAGGGAGGCAATGAGGTACTTGCTCTCGTCGGGAACGCCGAAAACCGCCGAGGGAAGCCCTTGGCGGATACATTCTCTGATGAGCGGAAACTCGCCCCCTAAGTTGTCATAGGTGAAAAAACTCATCCGTTATACTTGGTCATGACGCGCTCAAACTCCTCTCCCGAGGCGAGGGCGAGCGCCGCCTCCGCCGCCCGCTTGCATGCCGCGATAAAGAGCGGATAATCCTCCTTTTTTACCTCGGAGAGGACGTAATTGATGAGCGGGATATCTGCCTCTTCGTCGCGGATCCCGATGCGGATGCGAGCAAAATCGGTGAAACCGAGTTCGGCAATGACGGAGCGCATGCCGTTGTGCGTGCCCGCGCTGCCCGAGGGACGGATGCGGACGTGTCCCTTGGGAAGGTCGTAATCGTCGTAGATGACGACGAGCTCCGCGGGGGAAATTTTGTACTTCGCGGCGAGCTGTTTGACGGCTCTGCCCGAAGCATTCATATAGGTAAGCGGGCGCGCGAGGACGATCTTTTCGCCGCCGAGGTACCCCTCCGCGACGCTCGCCTCGCACTCCCTTTTTTTGAATTTCACGCCGAGGGCCTCGGCAACATCTCCGACGGCCAAAAAGCCCATGTTGTGAAAGGTTTTTGCATATTTTTCCTCGGGATTCCCGAGCCCGACAATGAGATACATAGCTTCTCCGTGAGAAGAAATTGAAAATTGAAAATTAAAAATTCAAAATGAAAAATTGCGGCGGGGGTGATTCAGAATAGTGCGGCGGGGCAAGGGGTACCGTCCTCATCCCGAGCGAAGCGAGAGGATCTCGTAAACTTACGGACTTCCATTCTTAAAGCGAGATTCTCTCGCCCCTTCGGGGCTCGGAATGAGGAAAAAGCTCCCGTCGGTTTTATGAGATCCTTCGCTGCGCTACTTCGCGCTACGCGCTCGTGCCGCGCTTAGACGCAAATAGAATGCGCGCGGGGCAGGATGAGCAGTCGCTCCCGTGCTTCAACGGAGCCATTCCCAATCACTGCGCGTGGCAGGGTCGCCCTGCCTAAGCGCACTCAATTTGCCGCATACCTGCGGCTTACTGCCTCTGTGAAAAACGGAGCTGTCGGCCGTAGAAGCAATTGTGAAATACGGCAACTAACCCCTCGTTGATTTCTTTTTGCCCTTAAAAAGAAATCAACGAATAAAATCACTGCGCGTGGCAGGGTCGCCCTACCTAAGCGCACTCAATTTGCCGCATACCTGCGGCTTCCTGCCCCTGTGAAAAACGTAGCTGTCGGCCGCACAAGTCATTGTGGAATACGGCACTTAACCCCTCGATGATTTCTTTTTGCCCTTAAAAAGAAATCATCGAATAAAATCACTGCGCGTGGCAGGGTTGCCCTGCCTAAGCGCACCCAATTTGCCGCATACCTGCGGCTTACTGCCCCTGTGAAAAACGGAGCTGTCGGCCGTAGAAGCAATTGTGAAATACGGCAACTAACCCCTCGTTGATTTCTTTTTGCCCTTAAAAAGAAATCAACGAAATCAGTCGTATATCTTGCTCATCGGCTTGTCGAGGTAGACGTTCTCGATCGCCGCCGCCCAGATGTCCGCCGTGGAGAGGATCTTCATCTTCGGGAGCCGTTTCTCCTCGGGCAGATAGATCGTGTCGAGCATGACGAGCTCATCAATGGCGGAATTCTTCAGCTTTTCGATGGCGTCGCCCGAGAGCACGGCGTGCGTGCAGCAGGCCTTGATCTCCTTTGCGCCCGCATCGACGAGCGCCTGTGCGCCCTGACAGATCGTTCCGCCCGTATCGATCATGTCATCGACGAGCAGACACCGCTTGCCCTCCACGCTGCCGATGATGTTCATGACTTCCATGACGTTGGCGCGGGGACGGCGTTTATCGATGATGGCGAGGGGCACGCCGAGGCGTTCCGCCACCTTCCTCGAGCGGTTCACCGAACCGATATCGGGGGAAACGACGACGAAATCGTCGCTGAGCTTGTCCGCATAGTAATTGTAGAGGGTGGGCCCGCCGAGGAGATTATCGACGGGAATGTTGAAAAAGCCTTGGATCTGCGCGGCGTGAAGGTCCATGGTGAGGACCCTGTCCGCCCCCGCAGAGGTGAGAAGGTCGGCGACGAGCTTGGCCGTGATGGGGTCGCGGGAGCGGGCCTTGCGGTCCTGCCGCGCATAGCCGAAATAGGGAATGACGGCCGTGACCCTTCCCGCCGAGGCGCGCTTGGCGGCGTCGATCATGATGAGCAGTTCCATCAGATTGTCGTTGACGGGTGCGGAGGTGGATTGGATGATGAAGAGATCCCGTCCGCGGACCGTTTCGCAGATATGGACGCTCGTTTCACCGTCGGAGAATTTTGACACTTCGACGTCCCCGAGGCTCGTATTGAGCTTTTTCGCAATTCTCTGCGCCAGGGGAAGGTTGGAGTTGCCCGCAAACAGCTTGATTTCGTTACCGTGAGTAATCATGCGCCATTCCTTATCAAGTTTTTGTCTTTCTCTATTGTATACGTTTTGGAAAATTTCGTCAATCGTTTGGAGGACAAATCGGACATTAAATCATCTGAAATGCGGAATTTGCTCCCCGCCCCCCTACCCCCCTCCCC
>CANQUY010000143.1 GCA_947627125.1 uncultured Clostridia bacterium | reverse complement strand
CGTAGAAGGCGATCGCCCAGTCTGGGGAATAATTCCCAACTGGGGTGGGAATTTTGAACCCCTTGGGAAGTTTTGCATACACGCAAACTTCTTCGTCGTGATTTTCCAATTCTTTGGCAAAGTTGCGCTCAATATCGCTATCGACGACCACATACGGCGTGACATGACGCTCGGTTTTTACAACTCGATCGAAGGTGACGGGGCTTCCGAGCGTGAAGATCTCCGCGCCCTGCTCCCCTTCTGCGAAGTTGTATGTGATTGCCTCCACGATGATCTTCGCCTTTTCTTCGTTGATGAACTTGATTGCCTTGGCAATAAACTCCTCGGGATTGCCGCTGCCCGTAAATTGTACGAAGGTCGTGGGCTGTATCCCTTTCAAGATTGCCGCGACCGTTCTTCTCGTGAGCGTCGTGCCGTCACAAATCTTCCCGATCAGATCATAAGTTGAGGCGGAGTTATGGCCTGTTTGAAGTGTTGCTGTTTTTGAGCGTCCCTCGGCGAAGTCCAGCGTATCCGTCTGTCTGCCGACCGTGCGGACATACGTCAACTTTGTCACATACATTTTTTGATCGAGGGCGTTGATCGCCGACCGGATGAGCCGTTCGCTGTCATACGAAACGGTATAGGCATATTGGTGGTTAATCTTCTTCCAGAGTTCTTGAAATTCTTTCTTGTAGAAGTTATCGTTGAGATCGTTCTCCGTGATCTTTGACTTGGTGGCGGGAGCAACCATCTCACCAAGGATCTTTTCATCGAAGATGCCCTGCACGAGTTTGTGAACGCCCTCTGTGTAGGGAGAAAGCTCAATGGGAAGCGGCGCAAACTCTCCCGTGCTCTGCGCCTCTCGATAGGCGTCTAAAATGTTGCCGTCCCTGTCCGCATAGCCATTATTGCGGAGATAGACGAAGATGTCCATAGCATCCGCTTGGGTTAAAGTATAGTCCCCCGTGGGCGTTTTGATCGTCTTTCCCGTAAAATACTCGACGGTCGCCTTGGTGGGACGATTATACAGCGTAGATTTCAGCTCGCTCTGCAATTCGCTGACGAAAGTTTTATAACTGTCGCTTGCGATGACGGTCAACACGTTGACATCATGAACGGAAAGCCCCGTAACGGTATCGTCCATTCTCTCGCCGCTTTGATCGACGCAGAGACGCATCCCGCGCCCGACTTCTTGCCGCTTATTCACCTCGCTGTTGCTCTGTTTTAAGGTACAGATTTGGAACACATTCGGGTTATCCCATCCCTCGCGGAGGGCGGAGTGGGAGAAGATAAACCGTGTCGGCTCGCCGAAGGAGAGCAAACGTTCTTTATTTTTCAGAATGAGATCGTAGGCGGAAATATCGTCGCAAATGCCTTTTTTCTCAACCGAGTTGATGGCGCGGTTGGTCTTTTTGTCGATAGAAAAATACCCCTTGTGCGTGTCGTGCACGTCGATGCTCTTCAAATACTTAGTGTACGGCGTTTCGTCCAAGCGGATATATTCGTTCAAAACGTTGATATATTCCTGCTCGAACATTTGCCCATACTCGCCCAAGAGTTCGTTCCCGTTTTCGTCGTACTGCCGATAATTTGCCACCTCGTCGATGAAAAACAGCGAAAGACACTTAATTCCACGGGCAAACAGCTTTTCTTCTTTCTCGAAGTGGGAGAGAATGGTCTCGCGGATCTGAATGCGGCGAATGTCCTTCTCCGTCCTGTCGCCGCTCACCTCTCCGACGGAGAGCACCTCGCCGTTCAAAAACGTCACGGTGTCGTTCGCGCCGTTGATGTCTTTGATGACAAAGCCGTTCCGATATTGTTCGAGCAAGGGCATCTTCCCGCTTGCGGACTCTAAATAGAGATCGTCGCCGACCTCGAAGATGTGCGATTCCCGCTTTACGCCGCTGCTGTGATTGACTTCCAGCGTAATGCGCGCCCGCGGCGGTTTTTGAGGGTCGATGAGAATTTCCGAGAGATATAGAAATCCGTCCGTGCCACGCAGGTTGTGAAGTTCAAAGCCCTTGACTTCGATCTTCTTGACGAGTTTTTTCTTATAGGCGTCGAGCGCGTCCAAAACATAGACGAGGTTATGCACGTCCCTGTGCGTCGCCGAATAGTTGATGGAAAAGAGCGGCTTAAAGCGTTTGATCGAGGTCTGCGTCGCGTCGCCGCCGAGCTTTTGCGGCTCGTCCAAAATGACGATCGGGCGGTTTGCGGCGATCACGTCAATGGGACGGCGGCTGCCGAAGCTATCCTGCTTGCTGTAAATAATGCGCGCCGCCTCGTTGTTCGCGCCCTCTTTCAGAGAGGAGGCAAACGCCTGCGCGTTGATGATCATGACATAGATGTCGCGGTTTGCGGAAAAATCATCGAGTTGATTGAGGTTTTTGCTGTTGTAGATGAAATACCGCGCCTTTTTGCCGTATTGGCGGAAGAAGTGTTCCTCCATGACCTCGAAGGACTTTTTGACGCCTTCGCGGATGGCAATGGACGGCACGACGACGATGAACTTGCTCCAACCGTACTGCTTGTTCAGCTCGAACATCGTCTTGATATAGCAATAGGTCTTGCCAGTGCCTGTTTCCATTTCAATGTCAAGCGCACAGCGGAAGCCACCGCCGAACGGGTCGGAGAGCGCGGAGGAGAGCTTGATATTGTTCGCCGTCTGCACCGAACGGATATTTTCGAGGAGCCGCTCATCGGAGAGCTCGATCGGCGCATTGCCGAAGCCGCTCGCATAGTCGTCCGCGACCATATCGAGGGTCTGTTGGACAGGTGCGGATTGTTTGCCCAAATCGCGCAGATAGGAAAGGCGGTCGTTGAATGGCTGCCCCTCAAAGACTTTCACGACGGCATTCACCGCCTCTGTTTGATATTGTTGTATCTTAAATTGGAATTTCATTGTGCGTTAATCTCAAATAAAGTTTGTGAAATTGAAATGTCTTTGAAATTAAGTTTTTCAATTTCTTTTTTAGTAAGAATTCTTGTTCCAAAGTCTTGATCATTTTCTTTCATGGTTAGCAGTAAATACTCAAAGTTAAATTTATTACTAACCTTTATTATTATTCGTATAGTATCAAATTCACCGTCATAAAAATCATTCTCAGAATTGAACTTCCAATGAGGCAAACAATCTACATTTATACCCAAGAATATTTCGCTATTTGATTTATAGTCCACCGATTCTTCTAAGTTAAATGAAGTATATAAACCTATATTATCCGTACAATCAATAGTGGTTTCTCCAACCATTTCAACCTTGTAAATTTCTATCTTTATGGGATAATTTCGGCTATAATTATTTAAGACAAAACGTTTATACCGATATTTTTTATCTGTTAACAAATCACCAGAGTAGAACTCATATTGATGATAGCCCTCCGCTTTTATTTCTTCTTTCCTAAAAAAATTGGCAAATCCATCTTTTACAACATTTAGAAGATCAATTGAATAGTCCAATTCCTTTTTCCTATAATCTTGCACCCAACTATTATAATAAGTGATAACACTTAATACAGCAGCACCTATATAGGTAGCGATTCCCGCCACAATGCTTCCCCAAGCAGAAAAATCGGAAATTTTCGAGAAATCTTGAAACCCGCAGGTAAATACTAATAACAGAATTAAAAATGGCAAAATCAGCCCAACAAATAAGCCAACGATTAAAAGCCAATGGCTCTTGAGAAACTGTAAAAAAGTATTTTTATTCTTCATAATTACAGTACTTCCTTTTTTGTGTTCGGGGAATAGGTTGCAAAAATCTGCTCGAAGTTAGCGGCGACGGAGTCGGAGGCAAGGGAACTGTCGCGGAAGGCGGCATAGAGCGGCTTACATTTCGCGATTGCTTTGACAACTTCGTCGGTGATCTCATTGTCGAAACAGGCAATCAGCTCGTTCTCGTTTACGACAAAAACGCGCTTTCCCGCGATGTCCTTTTCTTCGATCTTTGCCGAGGGTTTCACGCCCAAATCGAGCATGACCTGGAAGAGAAGATCGAGGGGCGTTCTATCCTCTTTGATATTGTCGGTGAGGCCGTCCAAAAGGGTCTGCGTGTACTGTTCGGGGTGATAGTACACCTCCCGCATATTTGAAGAATCAAGCCGCAAAACACGAAAACCAACGTCTACTCCATAAGTCAATCCACAAAGTAATTGTGTTAATCTATCTACAGTTTTATCTATTGTATCTTCATATTTATCGTATAATTTAGTATCACCACAAAGGAGATGAGTTCAAAGTCGTCGAGGCCGTCGATGCGCTGCTGAAACAAGACTTTGCTCCCGCTCT
>CANQUY010000142.1 GCA_947627125.1 uncultured Clostridia bacterium | reverse complement strand
CTTCCACGATCTCCACGCCCATATCTCTGATTTTTTGAAGAAGCTCCTCGGTGAAGTGGAGCCCCGCCGTGGGGGCCGCCGCCGAGCCGTTCTCGCGGGAATATACCGTCTGGTACCGTTCGGGATCCTTGAGTTTTTCATGGATATAGGGCGGAAGGGGCATACTGCCCGCACGGGAAAGAACGTCCTCAAACGCGCCCTCATAGAAAAATTTGACATGCCGCTCCCCCGTTTCGGTGACGGAGAGAATTTCGAGGGAGAGTTCCTCGTTGACCGTGAGCCTGACGCCGGGCTTACACTTTTTCCCGGGGCGGACGAGGCACTCCCATGCGTCGAGATCAAGACGCTTTAAAAGGAGAACTTCGACCCTGCCGCCCCTTTCGGTATGGGCGAAAATGCGGGCGGGGAGCACGCGGGTGCGGTTGACGACGAGCACGTCCCCCTTTTTGAGGTAGTCGGTGACGTCGTGAAAGATACGATGCTCGATGGATTTCGTGTCGCGGTGATAGACGAGGAGGCGTGCGGAATCTCTCGGCTCCGCAGGCGTCTGCGCAATGAGCTCCTCGGGCAGATTATAGTAAAAGTCGGAAGTTTTCATTGAAATTTAAAATTAAAAATTAAAAATTATAGTATTATGCCCCCTTCCTTGGGGAGAGCGGAACGAAGTCCATGCCCCCTCCTTGGGGAGAGCGGAACGAAGTCCATGCCCCCTCCTTTGGGAGAGCGGAACGAAGTCCATGCCCCCTCCTTGGGGAGAGCGGAACGAAGTCCATGCCCCCTCCTTGGGGAGGGGGTAGGGGGCGGGGACATCCTAATTACGTCGACCGCATTCTCCCCTCCTCAGTCACCTGCGGTGACAGCTCCCCCCGAGGGGGGAGCCATGCAGACTCCGTTCAGCCCCCGTGCATCAACGGACCGTTCCAAATCACTGCGCGTGGCAGGGTCGCCCTGCCTAAGCGCACTCAATTTGCCGCATACCTGCGGCTTACTGCCCCTGTGAAAAACAGAGCTGTCGGCCGTTAAAGCAATTGTGAAATACGGCAACTAACCCCTCGATGGATTTGTTTTCTGCGAAAACAAATCCATCGAAGCCTATTCCCCCTCGTCGAACACGGAGAGCTGTTTCTTCACCGATTCGGGGATCTTCATGCCCATGTGCTCGTAGCCGCCCCTGAGGCAGATACGGCCGCGGGGGGTGCGGGCGATAAACCCAAGCTGGATGAGATACGGCTCATATACGTCCAAAATCGTGTTGACGTCCTCATTGATGGTCGCGGCCAAGGTGTCGAGCCCCGCGGGGCCGCCGTTGAACTTCTCGATGAGAGCGCGGAGAAGGTTTCTGTCCGTTTCGTCGAGGCCGAGCTCGTCGATCTCCATTCTGCGGAGGGCCCTGTCGGCGTCCTCCTTGCTGATGGCCGCACTCCCGCGGACGGCGGAAAAGTCCCTCACCCGCTTCAAAAGACGGTTGGCAATGCGGGGCGTGCCGCGGCTGCGCCTTGCGATCTCGTAGCTTCCCCCGTCCTCGACAGAGATGCCGAGCGTCCGCGCCGAACGGTTGACGATCTTTTGAAGCTCCTCGGGGGTGTACATGTCGAGGCGGCAGATGATGCCGAACCGGTCGCGCAAGGGGCTGGAGAGCATGCCCGCCCGCGTCGTCGCCCCGATGAGGGTGAACCGCTTGAGGGGCAGACGGATATTCCTCGCCATGGGCCCCTTTCCGACGATGATATCGAGGGCATAGTCCTCCATCGCGGAGTAGAGCGTTTCCTCCACGGTGCGGTTAAGGCGGTGGATCTCGTCGATAAAGAGCACATCCCCCTCGTTGAGATTGGAGAGAATGGCGGCGAGGTCCCCCTGCCGTTCGATGGCGGGGCCAGAAGTCAGCTTGATCTGCGTCCCCATCGTATTTGCGATAATGTGGGCGAGCGTCGTCTTGCCGAGCCCGGGCGGGCCGTAGAGCAGGACGTGGTCGAGCGCTTCCCCGCGCTGCTTGGCCGCCGCCATATAGACCTTGAGATTTTCCTTGACCTTATCCTGCCCGACGTAGTCCTCGAGCGTCTTGGGACGGAGCACGTTCTCCTCGAGATCGTACTCGCTCTTTTCCCCCGAAAGGATCCTCTCGTCCTCGTAATCGTTCTCAAACATATGTTGATACCTCAATCAAAATGGTTACATGCCCTTGATTGCAAGGGACAAGATCTCCTCCACCGTCCTTGCGCCGTTTGCCTTGGCGCGATCGACAGCGCGGGCGCTCTCCTGCCGCGTGAAGCCCATGCCCATGAGGGCGGCGACGGCGTCATCATCCTCCGAACTGACGGGGACGGAAACCCTGCCGCCCACGCTGTCCGCCCCGAGGATCTCATCGGCAGAGATCTTGCCGTGGAGCTCCAGAATGATGCGCTCGGCCGTCTTTTTGCCGAGCCCCTTGACGGAGGAGAGCCGCTTGGAGTCGGCAGAGGCGATGGCTTCCGACACCTCGGAGGGGCGCATGGACGAGAGGACGCTCATGGCGAGCTTTGCCCCCACGCCCTGCACGGAGGTCAGCTTCAAAAAGAGAGCTTTCTCCTGCAGGTCGGCAAAGCCGAAGAGGGTGATATCGTCCTCAGAAACCTTGAGATAGGTGTAGACTTCCCCCTCTTCCCCCTTTCTGACGCCCGAGAGGCGGGAAAACGCGGCTCCCGAGCAGACGACTTCGTACCCGACGCCGTTCACCTCGATGAGCACATATGCCGCATCGAGCGCCTTGACTGTTCCTCTTAAATATCCGATCATTGCTGTTACTCCTGAAGAATCAATTAAAAATTTAAAATTTAAAATTAAAAATTGTGGTGGGACATATTTAGAATGACACCCCCTCAGTCAAGGCAAGGGCAGCGGCGTCAGCTCCCCCTCCGAGGGGGAGCCAAGGAGAGCGGAACGAAGTCCCACTTGCTTCCCCTCTTAGGGGAAGTACCCCGAAGGGGGGATAGGGTTCCAAACCCTCAGTCACGGCAAGGGCGGCCGTGACAGCTCCCCTACAAGGGGAGCCAAGGTGACTTCGTTCAAGGGCGGCGCCGTTCCCAATCACTGCGCGGGGCCGCAATCCCCTTAACCCGAACAGAAAGAAATCAACGAACCCCAAACATTGACGAAAATCTGCTCGTAAAGGCGTGGCAGAGGGCGACGGCGAGGGCGTCGGCGGCGTCGTCGGGCTTCGGAATGGATTTCAGCCGCAGGTGCGAGGCCACAATGCGCTGCATCTGTTGTTTGTCCGCACCGCCGTAGCCCGTGAGGGCCTGCTTGATCTGGTTGGGCGTGTACTCAAAGATCTTCCCGCACCGCTTGTTGCAGGTGAGAAGCATCACTCCTCTCGCATGCGCAACGGCAATGCCCGTGGTGATATTCTTGGAGAAGAACAGCTCCTCCATCGCCGCCTCGTCGGGCTTGAATTTGTCGAAAATGGCGTTGAGCTTCTCCTCGAGAATGCACAGCCGCACGGGAAAACTCTCCGACGCGGGCGTCTTGACCGCGCCGTAGTCTACAGCAGTGCAATTCCCCCGCGCGTCCTTTTCGATGACGCCGTAGCCCATTGTCCCAAAACCGGGGTCCAGCCCCAAAATTATCATGCAATTATTTTACAGGAATTCGGACGATATGTCAAGAAATTCTCGTATCTTCTCCCCTGCGCTTGCTTTTTTCCGCAAAAGAGAGTAAAGTAGAATGGCAATGGAAAATATCGAAGAGAACGTAAAGAAAGTTTTGGAAGAACTGCGCGGCGGGAACGGATTCGGCGAGCCCGTTTCCCTCGTCGCGGCAACAAAGACGAGAACACCCGAGGAGATCAACTGCGCCATTCACGCTGGGATCGGGATGATCGGCGAGAACAAAGTGCAGGAATTCCGCGACAAATATGCCCTGATCGATGGTGCAGAACGTCACTTCATCGGGAATCTGCAGACGAACAAGATCAAATATCTCATTGGGAAGTGCGACCTCATTCACTCCGTCGGGAGCGTGCATCTCGCCGAAGAGATCGGCCGTATAGCCATCGGACGGAATACCGTGCAGAACATTCTCATCGAGATCAATTTGGGCGAGGCGCAAAAGGGCGGCATTCCCCTCGGGGAAGCGGACGAGGCATACGGCAAAATTTCCGCGCTTGCGGGCGTCAGAGTGAAGGGCTTTATGGCCATGCTGCCCGCGGAGGGAGAATTGTCCTATCTTGCCTCCCTCTGCAAGGATATGCGGCAATTATTTGAAACTTATCGCGCGAAAAACGGCGATATCGTCTATCTCTCGATGGGAATGAGCGGGGACTATCGCCTCTGCCTCGAGCACGGCTCCAACATGGTCCGCCTCGGCTCCTGCCTGTTCGGCGAGAGAACGCACTGAG
>CANQUY010000141.1 GCA_947627125.1 uncultured Clostridia bacterium | reverse complement strand
CAGATCCCTTCCCCCGTGACATAGAGCGGTTTATAGTCAAGCTCCCGCCCCTGCATATTTTCCATAAAGATGCCGATGACTTCGCAGATACTGTCGAGCCCGTCCTTGACTGCCGCAACGAGCCCGTCGAGATCTACTTCATAGGGAATATTCCTGCTTGTAAACTCCATCGTCCCCGCATTGCTCCGCGTGTAGAGGTTTGTTTTGGGGAGAAGCGCCGTAGCGGCGTCGTACGGCAGGGAAAAAGTTTGGATGAGGCGGGCCAGGATCTGCGCCCTTCCCACGGGAGCCGTCTGCTGTTTCAGGATGGCATTCCCCTGAATGAGCATGACCGTCGTGGAAAAGTCCCCCACGTCGAGGAGAAACGCATATTCGTCCCGCGTTTCGGAAGGAATGAGATAGGTGGCCATTGCGAGGGTGGAAGGGAGGAAGCATAGCTCGATCCCCCTGCCCGAAAAGATCTTCCCGAGAACGGAGAGAAAATAATTGCTGCAATAGAAATAGGAAACAATACCGTTCAATGAAGTTGACATTATCCCGCTCGGTTCAACGACCATGCGCTTGTCCGCCGTCGTGAAAATGGCGCAACTTGCCCGCAAAAAAGTGAGATTTTCGAGCTCTTCCTTCCCGCTCTCGTAGAGCGCGTCGATGTCCTTTCCCGTGATTTTCCTGCGCTTGGGGAAACTCAGAACGGGATCGCGAAGACGCACTTCAAGGAATTCTCCGGGGACGCCGACATAAAGACGGCGTATCTTTTCCCCGCAGACCTTTTCCACCTCCTGCAGCGTAAGGGAGATCGCATCCATCAGCTCCTGTTCGCTGAAAAACGCGCCGCTGTGATACCCTCCGTATTCCGCCGATTTGATGGCCTTGAATGCGAACGTGTGATTGACCCCCCTCTCACCCACGACCATGGTGACCTTTGAGGAGCGAATATCTAAAACAGCTACGCTTTTGCGACTCATATTCCGTCCTTTTTTCGTCAGTTGGATTTTCTTCTACATTATAACACATGTGTAAAATCATGTCAAGGAATTGTATCGTTTTTTCACGCATAAATCGTAAAAAAGCGCCCCGCGAGGGGGCGCCGAAACATGGCCGTCTTCAGTTCCGCGTTGCGTCGTAATCGACCTCGATACCATTCTCTCCGCCGACGACCGTAATACAGCCGCAGAGCTTCTCCCCGTCGCTGCAGGCAAGATAACCTTCACCCTCGTCGAGCAGCGCGGCCCTCACTTTTTCCTCCGTCCTGTCTGCGGGGGAAACGATCTCGATCCGCACTCCCTCCCTCATCTGAATCACAAACGTATCGAACACGGGATTGGGATCGTAGGCGATAGAGATGATATTGGCGCGCGCCTCAAGCAGGACTTCCTCAAACACGGAATACGCCGAAAGGAGAACGGAGAAGTTTTCGTCCTCTACCCTTTCGCCCTGCGCCAGCATAAGATCGAACCCCGTGAGGAGAATGTTCTCTCCGTCCGTCCTGTTTGTTAAATCATCCTTATAATACAGGAATGTTCCGTCGCCCGCGATCACGGCATATCCTTGTTCGGAGAGAATGGAAAACATCTCTTCCCGCTCGGAGATCTCGACCTCCAGCGTAAAGGGATAGCGCTTTTCGATCCTGTCGGCCCGCATGCAGGGATAGGCGGCGATGACGGACGCGACCTCCTCCTCATCGAGAAAGGCAGAGCTCTTCCCCACAAAGCCGTCGAGCTTCTGTCTGAGTTCGGCGGCCTCCTTTTCCCCTTCCGCAGACACGACGGAAAAGTCCGCCTCGACGGCCGTCACCGTGAAAATGGCGTTGAGCCCCGCCGCGACGACCGCGCAGAGCAACAAAAAGGAAATGAGTGTGGTCAACAGGACCCTTGTTTTCATATGTATCTCCGTATCGGGTCAGATGCGGACCCGCTTTATTTCTGCCCCGAGGGATCTGAGTTTCCCCTCAAGGTCGGAATATCCTCTGTCGATATGGGAAAGATCGGAAACCTCCGAGATCCCCTCGGCCCCGAGCGCGGCCAGAACGAGCGCAGCGCCGCCGCGCAGATCCCCCGCCGTGACGGCCGCCCCGTGCAATCCGCTGACGCCGCGCACAAAGGCATTCCGTCCCCGCACCTCGATATCCGCTCCCATCCTCTGGAGCTCGGGCACATACTTGAAGCGGGTTTCAAACAGATTTTCGACAATGAGCGCGCCGCCCTCGCACACGGAGTTGAGCGCGGTGATCTGAGCCTGCAAGTCTGTGGGAAAGCCGGGGAAAGGCATGGTTTCGATACGGCGGTTGCACTTGAGCCTTCCGTAACTCGACAATCTTATTTTATCATTTTTTGTATGTATTTTGCAACCGTTTTCACGCAATTTATGGAGCAACATGCCCAAATTATCGGCTGTGACCCCCTCGACCTCCACTTCCCCGCCGCAGAGGGCGCAGGCGATGAGGAAGGTCCCCGCCTCAATCCTGTCTTTGACGGGCGTATATGTGATCCCTCCGAGAGAGGGAACTCCCTCGATCGTGATGACGTCGGTACCCGCCCCAACGATCTTTGCCCCCATGCCGCTGAGAAATCTCTGCAAGTCTACGATCTCGGGCTCCTTGGCAGCCCCTTCGATGACCGTTCTCCCCTCCGCCTTTACCCCCGCGAGCATGATATTTTCGGTCGCGCCGACGCTGGGAAAATCGAGCACGATCTCCGCGCCCGTCATTCTTTCGCATGCGCAGTATATGTAGCCGTCCCTCTCGGAAATGCTGACGCCGAGCCGCTTGAGAGCGTTCAAGTGCAGATCTATGGGGCGGAGGCCGATGTCGCATCCGCCCGGATAGGCAATGACGGCGCGGTGGAAGCGGGAAAGAAGGGAACCGAGCATAAAGACGGACGACCGCAGTTCCTTCGTGAGCGCCGAAGATATGATATGGCTGTGCGCGTCGGAACTGTCGATGATGACATTTCCGCGCTCGAATTTTACGTCCGCGCCGAGTTCCCTCAGGATCTGCGCCATGCAGAATACATCGGCGATCTCGGGCGTTTCGCAGATCGTCACCTGTTTATCTGTCAACACAGACGCCGCAAAGAGCGGCAGGACTGCGTTCTTTGCCGACTGCACTTTCACGCCGCCGAAAAGACGCCGTCCCCCGTCTATGATATATTTATCCATGGTTATCTCCTCATGTATTTCTGAAAACGCGGAGAAAAGCCTTGGTTGGCGAGGCTCCGCGTTTTATTTGTATATTTTATGAGAAGACAAGCTCTCCGTGTGCCTTGACGCCCCGTAGACGACCCCCATGCCCGTCATGGTGACGATGAGCGAAGTATTCCCCGCCGAAATGAGCGGGAGCGGGAGCCCCGTCGGCGGGATCGTTCCGCTGACGACGAGGGCATTGAGCGCAGACTGCACCGCAAACGCCAAGATGATGCCCGAAACGAGCATGTAGCCGTAGAAGTCCTTGCAATTCCTTGCAATGCGGAATCCCCGCCATACCACAAAACCGATGAGAAGGAATAGAAGCAGGACGCCGAAAAATCCCGTTTCCTCGGCAATGATCGAGAGGATGAAATCGCTCTCGGCAAAGGGCAGAAATCTGTACTTCTGCCGCGACTTGAATAGACCGACCCCAAAAAATTTTCCGTTCCCGAGGGCATAGAGGGATTGGATGAGCTGGTACCCTTCGCCGCGCGGGGACGCCCACGGATCGAGATAGGCGGAAAGACGCTTGAGGCGGTACGGTTCGGCAATGATGAGCGCGGGCACGGCAAAGAGCACGGGGACGCAGATACAAAAGAGCGTTTTCGGGCTTGCGCCGCCCAAAAAGATCATGCCGATCATGATCGCCCCCACGCACATTGTGACGGACATGTTGGGCTCCAACATGATGAGAATGCAGACGGCAATCCCCGCAAGCAGCACGGGAAGGATCCCGGTAAATTTCCGCATGCGCCCGATATCCTTCGCAAAGTAGGCGGCGGTGAACATGACGAAGCCGTACTTTGCGATCTCGGAGGGCTGAATGGTGAAGGAACCGAAGCCGATCCACCTCGTTGCGCCGTAGTTACTCTTGCTCAGCCCCGGCACAAACACGAGGGCGAGAAGAACAAGGGAGATGATGAGCGCGGGAAGCCCTCCCTTCTTCAATTTTTCATAGGGCAGAAAGGAAACGGCGATCATGCAGGCGAGGCCGATGACAAAGCCGATGAGCTGTTTTTTGAAGAAGAAAAATTCGTCCCCGTACTGCACCTTGGCGTTGTAGGAGCTCGCCGAATAGACAAATACGAGCCCCAACCCCGCAAGAAGAATGACTGCGCCCAAAAAGAGGAGGTCGCCCCTCCCCCTTTTTTTCCTATTCGTCGAACTCTCCATGCGTCGCCTCCGCCTTGACGTAGGGCTGAGCCTCCCGTCGGAAGAGCTCGATGAGCTCGCAGAAGCGTTTCCCCCGCTCCTC
>CANQUY010000140.1 GCA_947627125.1 uncultured Clostridia bacterium | reverse complement strand
TACACATTGCGGACGTTTCGCACTATGTGAAGCGCAACGGCCTGCTCGACACGGAGGCATTCAAGCGCGGGACAAGCGTCTATTTTCCCGACCGCGTTCTCCCCATGCTTCCCCCTTCCCTCTCCAACAATATCTGCTCTCTGAATGAAGGGGTCCCCCGCCTCGCCCTCTCCTGCCTCATGACGGTCAACGAAAAGGGAAAGGTCACAGAGAAGAGAATTGTCCCCTCCGTCATCTGCTCCCGCCACCGCATGACATACACCGCCGTCACGGCGATCGCAAACGGCGAGAAGGAAGCCGTCAACAGATATCCCGACCTTGTCGGCTTCGTCAAAACTGCCGTGGAGCTCACCAAACTCCTGAAAAGGGCACGCGAGGTGCGCGGCGGAATCGATTTGGATACGAATGAAGCGAAGATCCTCTATGAAAACGGCAAGATCTCCATCCCTCCGCATGAGAGGACGATCTCGCATGAGATGATCGAGCAATTCATGATCCTCGCCAACGAGTCCGTCGCGGAGATCATGACGGAGCTACAGATGCCCTTTGTCTATCGGGTCCACGAAAGGCCCTCCGAGGAAAAAGCGGCGACTTTTAAGGATTTTTTGGAGGGGCTCGGCGTCGCCGCACAGTTCGATCCGCAGAAAGTCACCCCCAAAGACTATCAAAAAGTCCTGAAGTCATCCGAAAATGCCTCCGTCTGTTCCGTCGTGAACCGCGTCATGCTGCGCTCGATGATGAAAGCCGTCTATTCTCCCGAAAATATCGGCCACTTCGGCCTCGCATCCGACTGCTACTGCCATTTCACCTCCCCCATCCGCCGCTATCCCGACCTCTGCATTCACCGCATCATCAAGGATGCCCTTCTCAGCAGAGAAACGGCCCGCGAACGATATCAAAATGTTGTGGAGGGCGTTTCCGTCCGCTCTTCCGCCTGCGAACGGAATGCCATGGAGGCAGAACGGGACGTGGACGCGCTCTACACCGTAGCCTACATGCAGGACAGGATCGGCGAGGAATATGAGGCGACAGTTTCGGGCGTAACCTCCTTCGGACTGTTTGCGGAGCTTGAAAACGCCGTGGAAGGCCTCATTCCCATTGAAACACTCCCCGACGAACGGTATGAGTTTCTCGAGGACAAGCTTCTCCTCCGCGGAAACAGAAACACCTTCCGCCTCGGCCAGCGGCTCCGCGTCAAGGTCACGGGCGTCGATCACGGCGCACGGAGAGTGCAGTTTTCCCTTCTCAAAATACTTTGACAATCCCATCCGTCTATGATATAATTCGGCTATGAAACTGATTGCTGTCAACAAATCCGCCTCGTTCGAGTACTTCATCGGAGATAAATACGAGGCTGGCATCGTTCTTGAGGGCGCAGAGGTAAAATCCCTCCGCGCGGGGCATGTTTCCCTCGGCGAGAGCTTCTGCGAGATCCGCGGCGGCGAGATCTTTATCAAGAACATGCACATCGCCCTCTACGACAAGAGCGGCGCCTTTTCCACGCGCGATTCGAGGAAGGACCGAAAGCTCCTCCTGCACCGCATGGAGATCTCAAAGATCGTCGGCAAGGTCAATGAACGAGGCTATACGCTCGTTCCCCTCAAAATTTACTTCAAAGACGCCCTCGTCAAGATGGAGATCGCCCTATGCAAGGGCAAACACACCTACGACAAGAAACAGGCCATCAAGGAGCGCGACCAAAAGCGCGCCATGGACAGGGAAGCAAAACTATAGCAAAAGCTCATGAAAAGGCGGCAAATTTGCCGCCTTTTCATTTTATGGACTGATATATACGAACGAGATTGTTTCCTATTCCTCCATGACGGATTTCAGCGAAAGTTTTTTGATCCTTTGTGCGTACAGGAACAGAATGAACTCATACAGGGCAACAAATGCGAATAACGCAATGAAAAACGCTTTCCAATCGAACGTGTAAGCGGGAACCTCAACGTCGGCAAAGAACACGCCGAGCATAAGTTTTAAAAGTGCAAATTGATAAACCGTTCCGACGGCAAATCCGATATACGAAAACGGACGGTATGCGCCGAGGATCCGATTAGAACAGACGCTGTATTCATATCCGAAGATGCGCATCATGGCGATCGTCTTTGCGTTCCCCTTTACGACGCTCGAAAGGGACATCAAAAGCGTCATGAATGCCAAAATCAAACCGATCATAAGGATCATCCATGCAAATGTTTCGCTTGCAAGGTCGAGCATTGAAAGGGACATCTGCACCATGGACGAAAAGCAAAATGCGGAAAACGCGATCAAAAATACAAGTAATTTTTTGCTTTTCAACGTTGCGAGCCTCAATCCTTTCAGAAATGGCCCATCTTTTTCCTTATGCGCTTTGATCGTCTTTTCTCGGCCTTCCCGCAATAGATCCAAAACGGGAGTTTTCAGTTTATAAAAAGCATATAAAACCGCAAGTCCCGCAAACACGAGCGTCGGCAATATGACCAAAGAAAGCAATAATTCAAAGTGAAATCTTACTGCGATTTCGGGGAAAAGTCCGTCTGCATTTTGGACGCTGTAGAACGTCGGCATATAGAGATAAGCCGCACCCAAACCGATCATAGCGCCCAATAGCACACTGAGTCCGAAAATCCAAAAATGTTTTGCAACCGAAAACCTTGAATAGCCCATTGCTTTGAGGATCCCGAGCTCTTTGCCGTGGACGTCGATATAGTTTTTAAGATAAAAAACAAGCAATACGACGGACGTCAGCGCAAGGCCGCATCCCGAAATCGCGGCGATGGCTTTTCCCATGGAAAGTTGGGCATTGTAAAGCGGAAGCGCGGCGTCGGGAATATTTGAAAGAAGCCGAAGGTCGAGATCGTAATTCAGAAACAGGGTGCAGACGAACGCCGCACAAACTACGACAACGGAGATGCCGATAAATTTCAAAGCGTCTTTGATTCCGATCACCATGTTTACCACCCGATTTCATACGCCGATTTTTGCTGATTGTTATGCTGAACTTCCAAAACAGTCCCGCTGTTCAGCTTCACGACGGTATCCGCCATATCCGCGATATTTTGGTTGTGGGTCACCATAATGACGGTAATGCCGTTGCCCTTTTGCAATTTTGAGAGATGATCCAAAATCTGTCTGCCCGTTCTTTCGTCGAGCGAGCCCGTCGGCTCGTCGCAGAACAAAACTTTGGGCTTTTTGGCAAGCGCACGGGCGATCGCTGCCCGTTGCTGCTCCCCTCCCGAAAGCTCGCTCGGATATTTTTTACATTTCCCGGCAAGTCCTACAGCCTCTATCACCTCGGCGTAATTTTGATCCTCCGCAAGGTCTGCCCCCATGCGTACATTTTTCTCCACGCTTAAATGGGGAAGCAGATAATATTGCTGAAAGATGAACCCTATTTGCGCCTTGCGGAATCTGGTAAGTTCAGAGTCGGAAAACCTTGTGATATCCGTCCCGTCATAGAGGACAGAGCCTTCATCGGCACGTTCCAAGCCCGAAAGAATGTTGAGGAGCGTGGATTTTCCCGAACCCGATGCGCCTAAAATCACGACAAATTCCCCGTCTGAAACAGTAAGGTCGATGCCCTTTAATACTTCCTGCCGATTTTCGCCGTTTCCGTAAAACTTGCGCAGTTCTTTTGCGATGATCATAGTTTTTCTCCCGCCTTGATTTCTTTTAACAGGGCAATGAAAATCTCTGTGAGCATATTGCCGATCTCCCCCACCGTCAACGAGCATAGACGCGTAGCGCAAAGCACCGCGATGCCGTGAGAGTAGACCCATAAATGCTTGTAGAGCTTTTCTGCGTTTTCGTCTGACAGCCCGTAAGCCTTCACGGAGGATAGAATCATCGGATAATTTGCATCGATTACGGGCAAAACGTTTTCCATAGTCGGATTCTGCTCTCTTTCGTTCATGAACAGAAGCTGAAACAGTTTCGGCTCTTCGATCGCAAAGGCGATATATTGCATCCCCACACCCTTAAAGGCGGGGGTATCCTTGAGACCTTCCGCAATGTACTTGTCGTAGAGCCGATTCGCAGCCTTTACGGTTTCACGCATCACCTCCTCCATCGTGTCGAATACGGTGAAAATCGGACAAGCGGAACTTCCGAGTTTTTTTCCGAGCGCACGGGCGGTGAGTTCGCTCACTCCGTTTTCTCTGATGATGTCAAGTGCTGCGCTCACGATTTCTTCCTTGCTGAATTTTGCTTTCGGCGGCATAAATATTTCCTCCAATCTAAATCAAACGTTCTATAACATATGTTCTATTATAATTTGAATCCCCCTCCCTGTCAAGTTTTTCAATGAAAATTTTTACAAAAAATCTCGCCATAAGGCGAGATTTTTAAAACGAAACCCCATATATCGGCGCTAATGCTTTGAAAAACGGCACGATATACAGGGTCTGATGGTGGGAACGGCAGAACTCGAATCTGCGACCTCTTGCATGTCAAGCAAGCG
>CANQUY010000139.1 GCA_947627125.1 uncultured Clostridia bacterium | reverse complement strand
CTCACGTAAACAATGTTGTAGTTCTCGCTCTCAAGTCCGCTCGGGGTGACCGTGTAGGTCCCGTCGCCGTTGTCAACCTTGTCAAGCGTAAGTTCTCCGCCGAGCACGCTTTCATTCTCGCCGCCGACAAAGCCGTCGTACTCCACTTCGCCGTTGCTGTTCACGCTGACCTGCAACGCTGCGGCAGTCACTTCAACCTCGATGAACATTTGGTTGTCCGTCAGTTGGAAGGTGTACTTGTTGGCGTCTGCGCCCGTAATGGTATACGACGTGATGAGCGCGGTCTGCGTTCCGACTTTGCAATTTGAAAGCAACACCGTAACAACGACCTTGAGGTTAGTAAGATACTGATACTCATCGTTGGCAAGCTCATTGCCAAGTTCGTCATAGAGGACGAAGGAAGTGAGCGTTGCCTCTTTGGCCTCGGTGGCCGAGTACGTCATGGCGGGCACAGCGATCTTTCCGATCGTGACGTCAAGCGGGGTTGCCGCATCAAATCCGCCGTCCTCACCGATCGCAACGTCGAGTTCATTCCCCTCTTCGTCGGTGAAGGTGATATTATCTTCGGCAGAGTGCGTGATGACGGTCGTCCTTCTGATTCCCTCCTCGGTAACTTCGCTCGAAAACTCGACACCGACCGCCGCCTGGTCCCCTGTAAGCGCATAGACGTTAATGTACGTTTCGGGCCCGTCGATCGTGATGGTCTTGTTTCCCGCATAGGCTGTACCGACAAGGTTTAAGCCGGGTGTATAGATTTCGCAGTTTTCAATTTTATTATCTGACCCATTGTAGCTCAGATGACCCGCAACAACACCGGGGGCAAACATCGAACCTTCAAGCGTGACTTCTGTTATTGTACTGTTTTTAATAACAACGCTTCCCTCCGTGAAGCCGACAACGCCGCCGAGTTTCCAGCTTGCATTTAATGTCGCATCCGACATTGTCAGTCCATCGATTGTGATATCGCCCCAGCTGTGGCCAACAACTGCGCCGCTCATAACTGCATACGACTCTTCCTGATCGACCGTGACACCCTCAATGGTGACGTTCGTGCAGTCTGAACCGTTATAGGCCTCGCCGATGATCGCGCCGCCATAGAGATAGCCCGCTCCGTTATTGAAAGCATCAAGAATGCCGCTTCCAACCGTAAAGATGCTATTTTTCAGCGTCAGATCCTTAACGCCTGTCTTGCCCGTCGTACGTCCGAACAGGCCGACAAACTTTTCTTTAGCGACAATATTTTCGATCGTGTGTTCCCCGCCGTCGAGCGAACCCTGGAATGTATGGGTCAGATTCCCCGCGGGAAGGAAATTCGGTTCCTTAGCCTCGGCAGCGAGCGCAACCCCGCTTGCGGCGTTCGGATCGAAGTTGAGGTTCTCAGTGAGCTTCACAGTCTTATTGTTGAAGCTGTCAAGTCCGCTGTTGACATAGAGCGAGAAATACTTCCATTCTGCCGTGTCTTTGATCGTGAACTCACCCGCTTCGACACAAATGTTATACCAGTCTTGTGCGGCAAGGTTGGGCCCAAGTTTTACATCGTACAACTTTTCGGTATTGTTCTCATAGTCGTAACCATTGCTTTCATCAAGCGCACCGAGGTACTCACCGAAGTACTGATCAAGGTCTGCGATTACACTCCCCTTGAAAGAGCCGCCCGTGATGAGAAGATTCGCTCCGCTCTGCACCGTGATAGATCCCGTATATTTTCCTTCGGAGATGACAAGGTCGGCGTTTGCATTCACGGTGAGATTACATTGCAGTTCGACCTTTTCAAAGAGAGCGGATTTTCCGTTGTCCGCGTGGGCGTCAACAATCATTGTGCCGCCCTTTACGACGCCGTTTTTGATCGCTGCTCCGTTTTTCAGCGTGAGCCCGTTCGTAAAAGTAATGTTATGTTTGAGATAGGTATTGAGGTCGAGGGTGACGCCGTCCAGAACGACATTTTCATCACCCACCTCGAGATCGGGATTGAGCACAAAGATCGTGTCGCCCGCAGTTGCCTTGTTGAGAGCCTCGGCGAACGTGGCATAGCCCACGCCGCCAACGGAATAGTTATCTCCCTCTTTTTGCTTGGTGACAATGTATCCACCTTGCGACGGCGTCCACATGAGATCGGGCGCAAGAACCCTGAGATCCCAAGAGAAGCGGCACCCCTTGCCTGTGCCATCGAGGAAGGTAGAGAGAGCTTCAAGATCGAACTTGAAAATATTTTTTCTGTCATCCGATTGGAATTTGAAAGTCGGATTATATGTATCTTCTGCGATATCGTACTCGTCCAAAGGATCAAATTTCAAGCAATATTGCGTGGAACAATAGCTGGGATAATTGTTATAACAGTACTCAAAGCAGACAAACGAGAGTTCATGATCTCCGACGCTCCACTGCGACTCATCGATATCGGAAAGGATACTGCCGCCCTTGATCACCACCATATCATTTTCAAATTTGGATGTAATGTTGGTGCCGGACAAATCCCCAACGGGACTAAGGGTGAACAATGTCCTATATGCTTTTGCTTTGTACTCATTGCCCTTACTGGAACTACTATATGACCCCACGGCCTTAAGGGGCCCGCCCGTTCTGCGGATCGTCCCGCTTTCCAGAACGAATTTTGAATAACGACTGATATAAATGCCGCCCTTCTGCGCATTATCCAAATAGACAAGGTTGAGCTCACCGTTCTGCGTGCCGCTCCCATCGCGAATGACAAGTTTAATCTCTCCGCTGTTCCCATTCCTGCCATAAATGTGATAGTTGCTTACCGAACTTTGGGTAATGGAAAGAGTGAAACCGTTCAAATCAATTGTGATCGTTGCATCTTCCTCCGTTGAAGAGGGGAAGTTCAATGTCGTCATCTCGCAGTTCTGTTTGAGTTTGAGCGTAGTATCTTTCCCCATTGACGCACGGACCACCGCTGTTGACCAGGCGGCTTGGAAAGTTGTGAAATAGCTCCCGTTCGCCTCCACCGCGGCTCCGCTTCCTTCTGTAGACTGAACGACATAGGTGCCTTGCGCGTCGGGATTCTCCACAAACCAAGTGCCAGGCGCAAGATAGGTGCTTACCTCGCGGCCCCAAGTGCCGCCGCTAATCGTTACTTCTGCATCGTAGGGATCGGTTGCGGACGACTGCCAATAGGCGCCATATCTTCCCGCATAATACGAAGTGTATTTTTCTACTCTAGCTGCCACAGTAAATACGCTGGTTTGTGACCCAAAGGCCGTGAAATCGCCGCCTTCAATCATGACTTTGCTGTGACGGTGAGAATTATCTAAAATAGAGTCAAGAGCTGCGAGTGCTTCATTGACTTTTTGTTGAGCTTCCTCTGTGAGATGATAATTGCCGTCATCATCTTCACTATAATCAATATCGGGTTCAGGATAATAATCCGGTTCAAGTAATGTCGAGCTTACCTCAATCAAATTCGTACTGGATCCTTGGTATCCCCCCGAGATGAAAGTACCGTCTTTAATCGTAACATCACCGTCTACAACGCTAATGAGCGTGCTACCCGTATACGAAACGCCTTTTTGTTCGATTGTACCTTTGAGTATCGTCAAGGAAGGATTGCAGACATACTCATTCGAATTACTAAGGGACAATTCATTTGTAATTGCGTAGTCAACACCGCTCCCGGCGCAGATATTAACGCTCGTCGTCAAATTGCCATAATTGAAAATTGTAGCAAGAGTATTACTATTGTCGAGCGATTCAACTTTACCCGTTTGTTCAGACGAGCTGTCTTCAAGGTAAAGATCCCCCCACCAGTTGACAATGACCCACCTGTCTCTCGAAAGCGTGTGGCCCTTTAAATCGATCGCGATTTTCTGATTTTGATTGATTCGGACTTCCGATACTTTCAATTCGATATCGTTCTCGAGGACGATCCTGGTCGCCGTGGTCCCGGCTTTTGTGATCTCGTCCTTTAACTGTTGCTCTGTGGAAACGTTGACCGTCTTTTCGGGTGAGAAATCATCCGCTTTGGCGGTGCGGGCGGGCAACATAAAGATGATGCCGAGCGTCAGCGTCACGACGAGAGCCGCGATGAGCGCGAGCGTCAGACCCTGCTTTTTGAGTATTTTCATACTTCCTCCTTTTGCTGATAGAACTTTTTTTAGTTTGTCATGAAATGACAAACTGCCCCCATGGGGGCAAATCCCATTTTGAGTTGATTCTATCATATCATTTTACAGACGTGTTGTCAAGGGAATTTCTGATTCTGTCAAGAAAAAGTTGAAATGTTTTTACGGGGGGGTCAAGCCTTCCCCTTGGGCCCTTGCCGAGAACGGGAGCCCGCAAGCCTTCCCCTTGGGGGGAAGGTGGCACGGCTGTCCTTGCCGTGACGGATGAGGGGATAATGCGGTGACCCTTCGACTACGCTCAGGGTGACGCGATTGGGAATGTCCCCGCCCCCTACCCCCTCCCCAAGGAGGGGGCATGACTGCGTCCGTAG
>CANQUY010000138.1 GCA_947627125.1 uncultured Clostridia bacterium | reverse complement strand
GCCTTGAGCGCGGGAGAATCGTTGACGCCGTCCCCCGTCATGGAGGCGACCTCCCCCGTCCGCTGCAGCGACTTCACGATACGGAGCTTGTCGGAGGGAGAAACGCGGGCGTAAACAGAGGTCTTTCCGACGACTTTGTCGAGCTCCCCGTCCGTCATGGCGGCAAGTTCCGCGCCCGTAAACGCGGCGTCCCCCTCCCTATAGATCCCGAGTTCCTTCGCAATGGCGACGGCCGTCGTCTTGTGGTCGCCCGTGATCATGACGACGCGGATCCCCGCCGAATGGCAGGACCTGACCGCCCCGATGACTTCCTTCCGCGGCGGGTCGATCATGCAGGTAAATCCGAGGAATACGAGGTCCCTTTCGACGTCGTCCCCCTCCTTCGGGACGAAATCGATCCCCCGTGCCCCGAAGCCGAGCACGCGGAGCGCCTCGGCCGACATCTCCTCCGCTTTTTCGAGGAGAAACTTTCTGTCCTCCTCCGTGATGGGGCGCACGCCGTCCTCCGTCAGAATGGAGGAACAGAGGGGCAGGAGCCCGTCGATCGCGCCCTTGGTGTATACTTTTTTGGT
Organism: uncultured Clostridia bacterium; assembly: GCA_947627125.1. Classification (GTDB taxonomy): domain Bacteria; phylum Bacillota; class Clostridia; order Christensenellales; family Borkfalkiaceae; genus Gallimonas. The sequence goes on along the minus strand of CANQUY010000138.1, from coordinate 3,886 downwards.
TTCGCCCTCCTTGACGACGACGGACATACGCTTTCTGTCCGAATCGAAGGGCTGTTCAAAGAGGCGGGGCTCCTCTGTTTTCAGCTCCCCGCAGTCGATGCCGTAGGCCTCCGCAAAGTCGATAAGGGCCCCCTCCGTCGGGTCGCCGAGCCATTCACCGGGGCGCTCGGGATCCCTTGCGGCGTCGTTGCAGAGCGCAGAGGCGATGAGAAGCGGCCTTGCGGCCCCGATTTTCTCCCCCTTCTTCACGTCGGTGAGATCGCCGCACGCGAGGTAGCGGGTGACGGTCATGCGGTTGAGGGTCAAAGTCCCCGTCTTGTCGCAGCAGATGACGGTGGCGGAGCCGAGCGTTTCCACGGCGGGCAGACTTCGCACCAACGCCTGCTGTTTGGCCATGCGCTGGACGCCGAGCGCCATGACGACGGTCGCCGTCGCGGGGAGCCCCTCGGGAATGACGGAGATCGCGAGCGAGATCGCCATCAAAAGCGGCTGGACCCAGTTGTTTCGCACGCTCCAATCGTCGACGCGCAGGTAGCTGATCCCGAGCATCACGAGGGCGACGATAATGCCGACGAGGGAGAGCACTTTCCCCACATGGTTGAGTTTGCGCTTCATGGGCGTTGCGAGTTCGTCCGTTTCGTCGAGCATGCCCGCGATCGACCCGACCTGCGTGCGCATGCCCGTTTCCACAACGACGCCGACGCCCGTTCCCGCCGTGCAGACGGAGGACGAAAACGCCATGTTGATACGGTCGCCCAAGGGGGCGTCCTCTTTGAGAATGGTGGGAGCGTCCTTTTCAACGGGAACGCTCTCCCCCGTCAGGGCGGATTCCTGCACGGCCAAGTTTGCCTCTTCGAGAAGCCGCAGGTCGGCGGGGACGACACAGCCGTCCGCCAAAATGACGACGTCGCCGGGGACGAGCTCTTCGGCGGAGATGGTGCTCTCCTTGCCGTCGCGCAGCACTCTTGCCGTCGGGGCGGTGAGCGTCGCAAGGGAGGCGAGAGCGTCGGCCGCTTTCTTCTCCTGTACCACGCCGATGACGGCGTTCACAATGACGATAACGAAGATGACCGCCGCCTCCGCCCAATCGTGAAAGACGAGGGACAGAACCGCCGCAAGAAGCAGAATGATGACCATGACGTCCAAAACCTGCTCGAGGAGCATCTTCCAGATGCTCTTTTTCTTGCGTTCCTTGAGGGCGTTTTTGCCGTAGAGCTCCCTCCGCCGCGCGGCTTCCTCGGTCGTGAGCCCCGATTTTGTTGCCGAGAGTGCGGAGAGGACCTCTTCCGTCCCCATCGCATGCCAATTTTTTTGTTCCATATTCTTACTCCAAAGTCCGTATGTTCTATTATAACACAAAATCTTCGGAATAAAAACCATTTGTCGGGTTGAAAATAAAAATTGTAGCGGCGGCGTCCCCGCCGCGTCATTCTGAGAAACGGAGCGCGGGGTGACGCACCGACCGCTCATTCTGAGGGAGCGCCAGCGACCGAAGAATCCCATTAGACTTACGGACCTCCGTGCGTTTGACGGGATCCTTCGCTACGCTCAGGATGAGCACGGGACGGCGGGCACGCACTCGACTCTGATGCGAAAGACTTGACCGTTTGTAAACGTCAGAAGAAGCGCATCCTCTTCCCTTACGCTTTCGGCCTCGAAGATCCCCTCCGTCAACGCCTCCAGATCGTTCAAGATCTTCCCTGTTGTTACAACGTACTTCATTTGTTCCATAGAACTTTTCTCCTTTTGCGGTATGTTTTTCTTTGTTACCCGCAAGTCCATTGTACACAAAACAGGACATAATTGCAATAGGAGGTTTTGTCGTTTTTATGGACGTTATGTCGAATTTTGCCGAAAAGCTCGATGAGTTAATGTTTGATGAAAATATCAATGGAAAAGAATTGGCAGATATCTTGGGGATCTCAAAACAGCAAATTTATTATGTCTTGAATGGCAAACGCATGCCGAGCCTCGATGTGCTCGTTCGCGCTGCGAATCACTTTTCGTGTACAACGGACTTTCTGTTGGGGCGGGAACCCGAAAGTAAGGCAAAGACTTTCCGCCCCGTTCCGCCTTTCCCGCAACAGCTCGCCTTTCTCTTGGACTATTTCCATGTCATAAAATATCGGCTCTGCAAGGAAGTCCCCATAACCCACTCCGTCATCTATAACTGGCAGCGCGGGAAGTTTGCGCCGAGCCTCGATTATATCATCAAACTTGCCGATTATTTCGGCTGTTCCGTCGATTTCGTCATCGGAAGAGAGAATTGAATCGGACGGCGTGATTGAGAACGTTGCCTCCCGCCGCGGGAGGGGGCCCTCGGCTCCCCTCTCAGGGGAGCTGTCACGCAGTGACTGAGGGGTTTTTGAACCCTATCCCCCGCTGCGCGGGTACTTCCCCTACAAGGGGAAGCAAGGAGGACTGCGTTCGGGCCCTTGCCGAGAACGGGAGCGCGACGCCGCACCAAAGGAAGCACGACGCCGCACCAGCGGAAGCATGACGTCCCCGCCGCGTCATTCTGAGAAACGGACGTTGAACAAAGTCCGAGGAATTGACCCGAAGAATCTCGCGGCGGATTCCGTATAGCATGCGGCGAGATGCTTCGGTACGGCTATCATAGACTGCGTTCCTCTCCCGTTCTCAGCATGACGCCGCCCAATTCGCTCAGGATGAACGTGCGGGTCACGATGAGCGCGCAGGGCAGGATGAACACGCGGGCTGCATTTGGGGTTTTGCCATAACAAATATGTGTATTGGGGCCTTGGGGCCCTTTTTTGTCTGAAATTATTTTTCAAAAACTTAAAATTTTTTTCAAATGCATCTTGTTTTTTTCCGCAGAACCTGTTATAATATGATACTCAAAGAAAATAATATCATAAAATATAAGATCAAGGAAATTTCCCAGCCCTCCCGCACAGGCGAGGGCGGTACAATACCATGGAACAATTTCGCCAAACCATAAATCAATTTTATGAACGGCTCTCCGCCACTTCCAACGTGCCCGTCGTCATCATCGCGATCGCGATCATGCTCCTCATGGGGTTCCTCGGGACGCGTATCACCAAGCGGCTGAAGCTCCCCAACGTCACCGCGTATATTCTCGTGGGCATTCTGCTCGGCCCGTACTGCTTCGGCCTCGTGCCTAAGGGCGTCGTGGAGGGCATGGACTTCATTTCGGATATCGCGCTCGCCTTTATCGCATTCAGCGTGGGCGAATATTTCCGCTTCGACACCCTCAAAAAGAACGGCGGGAAGGTCATCGTCATCACGCTGTTTGAAGCGCTCTTGGCGTCCGCGCTCGTGTTCGTCGTGTCCATGCTCCTGCACCTGCCCACAGGGTTCTCCCTCATCTTGGCCGCGCTGGCCTCGGCGACTGCACCCGCATCCACAATGATGACGATCCGCCAGACCAAGGCGCACGGGGACTTTGTGGATACCTTGCTCTCCGTCGTCGCGCTCGACGATGTGGTGAGCCTCCTCGCATTCAGCGTCGCCGTTTCGGTTGCCTCTGCAATGGGGGGAAGCGGATTTTCCGCCGCAGACGTGCTCCTGCCCATTGCGTGGAACGTCCTTCTCATCGCGATCGGCGTTGCGTTCGGCTTCCTCCTGAAACTTCTCATGGCGAAACGCTCGACGGACAACCGCCTCATCGTGTCCATCGCATTCCTCTTTGCCATCTGCGGGATCGGCGCCGCGCTCGACGTTTCCCCCCTCCTCGCCTGCATGGTGATGAGTACGGTCTATATCAACCTGTCGAACGACGACAAGCTCTTCAAACAGCTCAACTACTTCTCGCCCCCCATTCTCCTGCTCTTCTTTGTGAAGTCGGGCATCGGGTTCGATCTGAAGTCGCTGGCGAGCGGCGGGAGCTTCGGAGCCGTCCCCC
>CANQUY010000137.1 GCA_947627125.1 uncultured Clostridia bacterium | reverse complement strand
GTCTATATCGAAATTTAAGGAGAAAAACCGTGGTACTATTGCTTCAAAGGTGTTCTAACGAGGTTAAACAAACGCACTGCTTCCGATCGAAGTCACGCTGTTGGGGATCTTGATGCTTTTAAGCTCGCTGCAGCCGTTAAAAGCATCTTCTCCGATGGAAGTCACGCCGTCGGGGATCTCAATGCTCGTAAGCCATGTACAATCACAGAACATACCTCCGGGGATCGTCCTGACATTCTTTCCAAAGGTTACGCTATTTATATTTCCGGAACTCGCAAATTGGTATGCAAAGGGGCAATCTACCGCATTCCAGATGACGTTTGTAAGTGAGTCGCATGAACTAAACGCAGATCCTCCGATCTCTGTCACGCCGCTCCCGATCTCAATGCTTGTGAGCTGGCTGTACCCGTAGAGTGCATACTGATAAATTTTGTATAGTCTTTTGCTCGGACTTTGATCGGGGAAAGTGAGCTCGGTTTTGTCGCCGCAGTATCCGAGAAGATAGCATTCGTCGCCGTCCTCATAAAAGATGAAGCCGTCATCCGTGACTGTTTGGCAACCCTCCTCCTGCCCCGTGTAGACATGTTTTGCCCGCATTGCAACTTGTCCATAACTTATGTCTTCTGCGGTGATCGGAAGATCGGAATGATTCCAAACCTCGACGAGTTTGTAGCAATAGGAGAACGCTGCATCGCCGATCGAGGTCATGTTTTGGGGATCGTAATGGTAGTCAGCCCATAGCAACTGTAGAACGCACAGTTTCCGATCGAGGTCAGACCATCCGGAAACGCAATGTTTGATAGTCTGTAGCAACCGTAGAATGCATTGTCCCCGATCGAGGTCACGCCCTCGGGGATCTCAATCCTTGTAAGCGAATTGCAACCGTAGAATGCATTGTCCCCGATCGAGGTCAAATTGTTCGGGATCTCGATACTTGTAAGCGATCCGCAAGATTGGAATGTCCCGTTGCCGATCGAGGTCACGCCCTCGGGGATCTCGATACTTGTAAGCGAATTGCAGCAGTAGAAAGCATTCTCGCCGATCGAGGTCACATTTTTGGGGATATTGATATTTGCCAATAGGTAGCAGTACCTGAACGCCTCCTTGCCGATCGAGGTCACGCTATCGGGGAGAGTGATGCTCGTTATGCCGTCGCACCATGAGAATGCATCGTTTTCGATCGATTTGCCGCCTGTGATGACGACGGTTTTCAACGAATCGGGAACGTCAAGATTGGTATTTGGACCAAAGATATAGCCGAAGTCGGAGGATCCGCTTTCTGCGCCGTCACCCGCCTCCGCATCTGCGCTTTCTCCCGCGCCCACAAAGGGAAGGGTGATGCTTTCGATTTGATCGCATTTGTCAAACGCCCGCTTTCCGATGGAAGTCACACTGTTCGGGATCACGACGCTTTTGAGCTTGCTGCACCCCTCGAATGCCTCTTCGCCGACCGAGGTCATACCTTCGGCGATCTTCAAATCCGTCAGTCCGCTACATTTGTAGAATGCCTCAAGCCCGATCGAAGTCACGCTCGCCGGGATCTTTAATTCTCCCGTGAACCCGCTGCAGTTGTAGAATGCCTCAAGCCCGATTGAAGTCACGCTCTCTGGGATCTTCAACTCTCCCGTGAACCCGCTGCAACCGTAGAACGCCGAATCGCCGATCGAAGTCACGCTGTCGGGGAGCTCCAATTCTCCCGTCAGCCCGCTGCAATTAACGAACACACTCGCGGGGATCAACTTGACGTTGTTCCCGAACGTCAAGTCGCTCAGATTTTCGCAATTGTCGAATATCCTCCGTGCTTCGGTGCAATTCGACGCATTCCAGGTGACGCTCGCCAGCGCACTGCAATCATTGAAGGCTTCATCCCTGATTTGGGCCACACTTTCGGGGATCGTGACGCCCGTTAAGCCGCTGCAGCCAAAGAAAGCTCCACTGCCGATCATTGTAACACCGTCGGGGAGTTTCAACTCTCCCGTTAAGCCGCTACAGCCGGAAAAAGCGCTCCCTTCGATGAGAGTTACGCTGTCGGGGATCGTAACGCTTGTCAGACCGCTGCAACCCGAAAAACCGTTCCATCCGATCCTTGTAACAGGTTTCCCCTGAAAAGTCGCGGGGATCTCCAAAGCGCCCGAAAGGGGCCCGCCGGAATCGTTTTTGGATACGGAATACGTATCGGTCGACAAGTCGAGCGTGAAGCGGAGATTCCCGCTCACTTTTTCGTTTCCTCCTCCGCCGCAAGCCGCAAGGCCGAGGAGGAGGCAGGTCGCACTCGAGGCTACGAGTGCAGAAAGCCACAATTTTTTCTTCATAAAAAACCTCCGATAGATTTTACGGGCAAAAAATAAGGGCATCCGACAAAGGACGCCCGCATTGAGTACCCCTGTCGTTTGCCTAACAATTTAACTCTTTTTTCCAAATTCAAGGATAGAGAAAATAGGATACAACGATGCCACAGTAGTATCCCTGACTTTGGAAAAAAAATCCCCAAATTAAATTGTTAGGCTCTTTCAGTATACTTCCCGCACGGTATTTTGTCAAGCCATTTCATATCATAAATTTATTTTCGTATCGTGAATTCATTGTTTTGCTCCCCAAAATCGAAAATAAAACGATGAATGAATTGCATAAACACATGAAAAATGCGCATATTTCCTCGATTTTTAAGGAAATATGCGCATAAATGGAGCAGGAAACGGGAGTCGAACCCGCCGGAATCAGCTTGGGAAGCTGACGCCATACCGCTAGGCGATTCCTGCATCGTTACTTCTATTATAGGCGGGCGGGGCGGTTTTGTCAAGGCATTTCAGCTCAATTCCCAAAAATTTTTTTGTGTTGTGATTCCGCTCAATCACTTGTATTTTTTGTTTCGGACGTGTATAATAATTTCCACAGGAGGCTTCATGTGAAATGGTTCAACGATAATGCCGGGGTCATGGTGTTGGTTCTCCTCATCATCTCGGTCATTGCATTTATTTTTATCATTATCACGACTTTGAGTTTGAAAAACCGCATTGCCGTTCAAAGGCTGAAAATGGTCGGTTTCTATTCGCGCGACGTCGATTCCCGCGAAAATTATGCCGAATTCACGGTGGGGAACCGTTCGCTCAACGACGTCGGCGTTTCCGAGATCGGGCTTCGGAACGGCAAGATCAACCTCGATTTGACTGCGCTCTACATGAAGAAGGCAAATATCAATCCGGGCACGCGCATCGTGATCGATCAGCGCAGTTCCATATCCTTCCGCCTTACCGAGGAGGAACTTGCAAGCGTGCTGTTGGAGTCCCCTCGGGGCAAAAAGCTCTATCGGCTCCGTCTTTATGTCGTCGATATTCCCGGGAACGTCTATTACGGTACGATGCACGCCGTGCGGAAGCTCCTCGCGGAGTATCTGCGCCGTCTGAACGCGAAGGGCCGTGCCGTTCTTCCCGCCTCTGCGGGTCCAGATGCGGCTGCAACGTTGCCGTCGGCTCCCCCCGAAGAGCCTGTCGCTCCCGCGGAGGAAACGCAGGAAACAAAGTAATGATATTCTTCATTTCCCGTCGGCAAATCGCCGTCGGTTTTTTCGGCCGAAAAGGGGAGGGGAATTTTTTGCAAAAAATTCAAAAACCGGCGCATAAGTGTGATTTTTTCGGCATAGAATACTCTGAAATTTCAGGGGGTATCTATGCGGAAAATCATCACATATGTCGTGGGAACGGCAATCGCCGCGTCACTTTTTCCTCTCGCTGCGTGCGGCGGGGGAGCCGAAAAGACGAGCTATCACATCAAGGCGGAATTTCTCGAGGAGGAGGCGCTTCTGCGCTGTGAAATGACGGTCAACGTCGTGAACGATACGGACGCCGTCTTTGAAAAACTTCCCTTTGAGCTCTGGGCGAATGCCTACCGCGAGGGGGCGGTCTACAGGCCCGTTTCAGAACTCTACGCGCCCGCCGCCTATTACGACGGGGAAAGCTGGGGCGGCATTTCAGTCACGGCCGTGGACGGGGGAACGTTCACCATCGGCGGAATGGACGAAAATATCCTCTATGTCACGCCCGAAAGTCCGCTCTACCCCGACGAGAGCGTAAGTTTCACGATGAATTTTGACGTCAAACTCGCCCGTGTGGACCACCGTCTGGGCATCGGGCAGAAGTCGGTCAACCTCTCGGGGTTCTATCCCATCCTCTGCACCTACCGTCAGGACGGCTTCTATGAATGCGTCTACAGCGCCCACGGCGACCCCTTCGTCAGCGACTGCGCCGACTATTCCGTGGAGCTCACCGTGCCCGCAAAATACGACGTCGCAGGGGCGGAACTTGCCTCGAAATCGAACGATAAGTGCGTGTTTTTGCTCGAAGCGGAGAACGTGCGGGACGTCGCCTTTGTGCTCTCGGACAGCTTCACGCGGACGGACGGCAAGGCGGGAGGAGCGCCTGTTTCCTACTATTCTCTCACCGATCCCGATCCCTCGGCCACGCTCGATACC
>CANQUY010000136.1 GCA_947627125.1 uncultured Clostridia bacterium | reverse complement strand
GTGGAAGTGCTCTTACATGTCGGCCTCGGGACCTTCCGCCCCGTCAAGGTGGACGACGTCGAAAAGCACGTCATGCACAGCGAATATTACGAGGTGAGCGAAGAGGCGGCGGCAAAGATCAATGCGGCCAAGCGTGAGGGGAGGCGGGTCATCTGCGTGGGTACGACGTCCGTGCGCACCCTCGAAACGGTGGCGAACCCCGACGGCACGGTGAATGCGGGGAGCGGGGATACGTCCATATTCCTCTACCCGCCCTACAAAATGAAGTGCGTCGATGCGCTCATCACCAACTTTCACCTGCCCGAGAGCACCCTTTTGATGCTTGTGAGCTGCCTCTGCTCCCGCGAGGAGATCCTGTCGGTTTACGACATTGCCGTGAAGGAACGGTATCGGTTTTTTAGTTTTGGCGACGCTTGTTTGTTTGTGTGACCTCGCGCGCTCATTCTGACCTCGCAGTCGAAGGGGAAGGATCCCGTAGATTTACGGAGCACATAATTTTACGGACTGTTCCAAATGCGTCATGGTGAGCGTAGTCGAACCATCACCTTATTTCTTTGCTGCGGTGATCCTTCGACACGACGCAAGGTCAGCGTCGGCTCAGGATGACGTGATTGGAATGGTGCCGTAGAAGCATGCGGCGAGATGCTTCGGCTCGGCCTTCAGGATTGCGTTCGGCTCCCGTTCTCAGCATGACGCCGCCACTCTCCACGCGTTGGCGGGGGCCTACGGCTCAGAATGAGCGGTTCTCTTGGCTTCCCCTAAACGAGGTAGCGAGAATAATGTGAAATTTTCAACAGAAATTGCACATAACATATTGACAAAATGCATATAATATGTTAGAATATCCATGAAAAAAGAAAAAAGGAGAACGGACATGGCAAAAATTTCAACCAATATCAGCATCGATGCAGACGTGAAGAAGCAGGCGCAGGAACTTTTTGCGGCTCTGGGGCTCGACCTCTCGACTGCAATCAACATCTATCTGAAAAAGGCGATCTCCGAGCAAGGGATCCCCTTTGACGTGCGCGTAGAAACCCCGAACGCCGAAACGATCGCGGCGATCGAGGAGGGAAGACGTATGGCCCATGACCCCAACGCCAAAAGTTATGCAAATGTTGAAGAGTTGAGGAAGGCTCTTGGAGTATGACATACCGTATCGAATATACCAATCGTTTTGAGAAAGACCTAAAGCAAGCGGTTAAGCGCGGCAAAGATCTTGATAAGCTCTTTGCGGTCATTGACAAACTCGCTAAGGGGATCCCCTTAGAGCCAAAAAACAGAGTTCATCTTTTGACAGGAGAATATACGGGATATTGGGAATGTCACATTGAACCCGATTGGTTGCTTGTTTATGAAAAATTTGACGATGTACTTGTTCTTTCCATGTATCGTACAGGCACGCATTCCGACTTGTTTGATTGACCTATGAATAACGAATATTTTTCCTTTGAACTTCAAAAGACAGACCCCGAAACGGGAGCGAGGGCGGGAGTGTTCCATACTCCCCACGGCGACATCGAAACACCCGTCTACATGCCCGTCGGCACTCAGGCGACCGTCAAGGGCATGCTTCCGCGCGACCTCAAGGAGATCGGTTCGCAGATCATTCTCTCCAACACCTATCATCTCTACATGCGTCCCGGGGACGAACTCATTGCCCGCGCGGGGGGACTCCACAAATTCATGAACTGGGACAGGCCCATCCTCACGGACAGCGGCGGATTTCAGGTCTTTTCCCTCGCCAAACTCAACAAGATCACGGACGAGGGCGTGACCTTCTCCTCCCATGTGGACGGGAGCTATCACACCTTCACCCCCGAACTCGCCATGCGCATCCAGCACAACTTGGGCTCGGATATCATGATGGCCTTCGACCAGTGCTCCGAATACGGCTACACGCACGAACAGGCGAAAGCGGCCATGGAGAGGACGTCGAAGTGGCTCGAGCGGTGCTATGCGGCGCACGACAGGCCGCAACAGGCTCTTTTCCCCATCGTGCAGGGGAATTTCTATAAAGATTTGAGGGAAGAGAGCCTCAACCGCTGTCTGCCCTTCGTGAAGCACGGCATTGCCATCGGCGGCCTCTCGGTGGGGGAGCCGAAACCGCTCATGTATGAACTTTTGGACTTCTTAAAGCCCAAGCTCCCGACGGACGTGCCCCGCTACCTCATGGGCGTGGGTTCGCCCGACTGCCTCGTGGAGGGGACCCTCCGCGGCGTGGATATGTTCGACTGCGTTCTCGCAACGCGCGTCGCCCGCAACGGCACTGCGCTCACCTCACGGGGGAAGGTCGTCGTCCGCAACGGAAAATATAAGGAGGATTTCACCCCGCTCGACCCCGACTGCGGCTGCTATACCTGCCGCAATTACACCAAAGCGTACCTGAGGCACGTCGTCAACGTGGGGGAGATGATGGGGGGCATGCTGCTCTCCCTCCACAACATTGCCTATCTGCACAAACTCATGCGGGGGCTCAGGGAGAGCATTCTCGGCGGCTATGTGAAGGACTTCGTGAGGGAGTTCTACGCCAAACAAAACGAAGAAACGACATGATCTGCGCATGAAAATCCTGTGAAAGGGAAAAAGCGGGCCGAAATTGCTTGCCAAAATTTCCCCGAAAGAGTATGATAGAGAAAAAGGAGCAAAGCATGGAATTTCAGAATTATGTACTTTCGGGCGAAGAGCTCGAGGAATATTCGCTCGGCGAAACGCTTTCCGTCGAACGGCTCGAGGAGCCCGCTTCGGAAGGGGACGGCAGCAATACGAACAACAATAACAACAACGGCGGATTCAGCTGGGGATTTACGATCGTCATCGTTGCGCTCTTCGTCATCCTCATCGCGTGGTTTTTCCTCTCGGGCAGGAAGAACAAGGCGGGGGAGAGGGAATATACCGAGTCCATCGAGGCCATCCGCCCCGGCAACAAGGTGACGTCGCGCGGCGGCATCTGCGGCGTCGTCGTGGAAGTCTGCGACGACAACACCGTCATTCTCGAAACGGGCAGCGAGGCTTCGGGCAAATCCCGCGTCAAGCTCATGAAGGAATGCATCTATGAAACGGACGCCAAGGGCCCCACGCAGATCGCGCGCGAGGAGGCGGAACTCCGCCGCAAGCAGGAAAAGGAAGCGAAGGAGGCCGCCAAGAACGCCAAGAAGAACGGCGCTCCTCTTCCCCCCGCAGAGGAGCCCGCGGAAGAGCCCGCAGATTCGCCCGCGGAAACTCCCGCAGAGCAGCCCGAACTTCCCGCAGAGAAGCAGGAATAAGCGAAAATTTCTCCGCATACCTTACGGTGTGCGGAGGTTTTTTGTATGGACAGAGAATTTTTTCTGAATGCAGTAAAGCAGATCTTGTTTGCCGTGGTGTTCGGGGCGGTGTTTTCGCTCCTCTGCCTCGCGGTGGCGGCGATCTTCGTCAAGAATTTTTCGACGCCGCAGGCGGGCGTGACCGCCATCAACTGGTGCGTGAAGTGCGTCGCCTCCTTCCTTGCGGGCGCGCTCTTTATCCGCGGGGAACGGGCCCTTCTCAAGGGAGCGGGCGCGGGCGTGCTGTTTTCCGTGTTGACGATGCTCCTCTTCGCCATCATCGGCGGGGGATTCCATGTGGACGGATTTTTCGTGCTTGAGCTCGCCGTCTGCGCCATTTTGGGGGGCGTCGGAGGACTTCTCGGAGCGAAATTGCGGAAAGAGTGAAAAAACACTTGCAAATTTCCCCGCATGGTTGTATAATGGAGAAAATCCCAATAAGCGAGGAAATTTTTATGATCAAGACCATTGCGAAGCCTCAAGAGAAAAAAGTCACGGGCTGCGGAGAATGCAGAAGCACTTGCCAATCCGCCTGCAAGACGAGCTGCACCGTCGGGAACCAGTCCTGCGAGCGCATCACGAGAGAGCAGAAGATCGACGAGCAGAAATAAGCATACGCAGCATCATAAAAGCGGCGCGTCGCGTCGTTTTTTTTCGGTATTATGATCCACGTCTTTACATATCACGGCGATTCTTACGTCTATGACACGGGCAGCGGGAGCCTGCACGCCTGCGATGAGAGAACGGCGAAGTATCTTTCGGGGGAGCCGATCGAGCTCACCGACGAGGAACTCCGCGACGTTCTCGAGTTAAAGGAAGCGGGGCTCTTGGACGCGCCCGAAACTTCCGCCCGCCCCATCAAGTCGAACGAGGTCAAGGCGCTCTGCCTGCATATCTGCCACGACTGCAACCTTCGCTGCAAGTATTGCTTTGCGGACGAGGGCGCTTACCATGCCAAGCGGGAGATGATGTCCTTTGAGGTGGCCAAGGCCGCCATCGACTTCCTCCTCAAGGAGAGCGGCAAGCGCAAGGTGCTCGAGGTGGACTTCTTCGGCGGCGAGCCTCTCATGAACCTCTCCGTCATCAAGGAAACGGTGTACTACGCCAAGGCGGAGGCCGCAAAGCTGGGGAAGCGGTTCCTCTTCACGACGACGACCAACGCCCTCCTCCTCGACGACGAAACGATCCAATTCTTCAACGAGGAGATGGAGAACGTCGTCCTATC
>CANQUY010000135.1 GCA_947627125.1 uncultured Clostridia bacterium | reverse complement strand
TGACTGTGCCAAACTCATCGCGGCGCAGGACCAGGAAGAGGAAGTCGGCGGGGCAAAGATCACCCGTGCCTACAACTTGCCCAGCGCCTATGTTCTGCATACCGTTGGGCCGATAATCGCGGGAGAGCCGTCGAGAGAGGCGCGCGCCGCGCTCCGTTCCTGCTATATTTCCTGCCTCAACCTTGCCGAGGAGATGGGGCTCGGGAGCATTGCGTTCTGCTGTATCTCCACAGGGGTGTTCAATTTTCCCCGCGAGGAAGCCGCTGAGATCGCCACGGGCTCCGTTCTCAACTGGAAAATGAAGACAAAGAGCCCGATCAAGGTCATTTTTAATACCTTTTTACCGAATGACACAGAAATTTATTCCAATATCTTAAAGATCGCCCGAATCAGCGAATGACCGCTTGCTTTGGGAGAAAAGGAGCGCTTATGAGCTATGTGATCGCGCTCGACGCGGGAACTACAAGTATCAGAGCCTTTCTCTACGATACGGAGAGGGGCATTTTTATCCACGGGGCACAGCAGGAAGTGGCGAGCCGATATCCTTTCCCCGGGTGGGTGGAGCAGGATGCCAACGAAATTTACTTCAAGGCGGCCTATGTGCTCAACGATTGCCTTGCCTTTGCGAAGGGGAAGGCCGCGGGGATCGGCATCACAAACCAGCGGGAAACGGTTGTTCTATGGAACAGGGAAACGGGGGAGCCCGTCTGCCCCGCGATCGTCTGGCAGTGCCGCAGAACGAGCGAATTCTGCAAAAATATGCCGGAAGATATTGTCAGGCTCGTGCGGGAGAGTACGGGGCTGACGAACGACGCCTATTTTTCCGCGAGCAAGATCCGCTGGGCGCTCGACCATATCCCCGCGGCGAGAACGCTCTTGAAGGAGGGAAATCTCTGCGTCGGGACCATAGACGCATACCTCATTTTCAAACTGACCGAGGGGAAAACGTTTGCGACGGATGTGACGAACGCTTCGCGCACCATGCTTTACGACATTCACAGGCTCGATTATGACGAAGAACTCCTCGAATTTTTCGGCATTCCGCGCAAGATCCTGCCCGAAGTGCGGGCGTCCGACGCCGATTTCGGGACGGCAAACGTCGGCGGGAGCAAGATCCCGCTCGCAGGCGTCGCAGGGGACCAGCAATCTGCACTCATCGGTCAGGCGGTCCTCTCTGCGGGGGAGGGAAAAATCACTTACGGCACGGGGCTGTTTCTGCTGTTCCATACGGGGGAACAGTGTATCTCCTCGGAAAGCGGCCTTTTGACGACGATCGCCTACCAAATGGGCGGCAAAACATGCTATGCCCTCGAGGGGAGCGTGTTCCATGCGGGTTCTTCAGTGCAGTGGCTGCGCGACGGGCTCGAGATCTTATCGACATCCTCGGAGAGCGAACGGATTGCGCTCTCCGTGCCGAATTCGGGCGGCGTATCCTTTGTGCCCGCATTCACGGGGCTGGGGGCTCCGCATTGGGACAGCGAGGCGCGGGGCATGTTCTGCGGCATCACGCGGGGCACGACGCGGGCGCATATGGTACGGGCGGTCCTCGAGAGTATCGCCTGCGGCGCAAGGGAACTTCTCGACTGCATGACGAAGGACAGCGGCATTCTCCTGAAGGAGATCAAGTGCGACGGGGGAGCATCCGAGAATAACTTCCTGATGCAGTTTCAGGCCGATGTGCTCTGTGCGAATGTCAACCGCCCCAAGGAGCGGGAGAGCACCGCACTCGGCGCCGCATATCTGTGCGCCATGGCGAGAGGGCTCATGGACCCGAAGGAGATCGAAGTGAGAAGGGAGTGCGAACGGATCTTTATCCCGAAAGATAAAAAATCGGCGAAGAAAATTTACGAGGACTATTTGATTGCCGAAAAGAGGGCCATGATCCGCTTTTGATTTCATATATGAGGCCATAAACAAAGTATTATGCGTGACATAATATATACTATGTCAGACATAATAAGCCGTTTTTGAAGGATTTCTCCTCCGAAAACGGCTTTTTCACAAAAATTTGATATTTTTTCATAGGATGGCCTGCACCCCGTGTATGCGGGGCAGGAGGTATATCTTTGGGGAAATATTTTGGCACAGACGGCTTCCGCGGAAGGGCAAATGAAACGTTGACGGCGATCCATGCGTTCCGCGTCGGCCGTTTTTTGGGCAAATATTTTTCACGCGGGAAAAGGGACCGTGCAAGGATCTTGGTGGGGAAGGATACACGCCTCTCCTCCTACATGTTTGAGTATTCTCTCGCCGCGGGGGCAACGGCATCGGGGGCGGATGTCTATCTTCTTCACGTCACCACGACGCCGTCCGTTTCCTTTTTGACCCGAACGGAGGGGTTCGACTGCGGCGTGATGATCTCCGCAAGCCATAATCCCTATACCGATAACGGAATCAAGCTCTTCAACGCGAACGGAGAAAAGCTCGAGGAACATGTGCTCAGCCGCGTGGAAGAGTTTATCGGAGGCGGAAACTTGCCGCTTGCAACGGGGGAAAGTATCGGGCGGACTGTCGATTTTGTGGCGGGAAGAAACAGATATCTTGCATATCTTCTGACGCTTTCACGCGCCTCCTTCCGCGGCATGCGGGTGGGGCTCGACTGTGCCAACGGCAGCGCATGGCAGATCTCCAAGGCCGTATTCGACGCCCTCGGCGCAAAGGTCTTTGCCATCGGCGTGGAGCCCAACGGGACAAATATCAACGAAAATTGCGGCTCAACGCACATTGACGCCCTCCGCGCACTTGTCATGGAGCGGAATCTCGACGTCGGGTTCGCCTTTGACGGGGACGCTGACCGCTGTATCGCCGTGGATGAACGGGGCGACGTCGTAGATGGGGATGGCATTCTCTACCTGAGCGCCCGTGCAATGAAGAACCGCGGCGAACTCGAAAAGGACGGCATTGTGGCGACCGTCATGAGCAATTCGGGCCTCGATGCAAGCCTTGCGAGGGAGGGCATCACCGTGACCCGCTGCGACGTCGGCGATAAATTTGTGCATGATGAACTCGTTTCAAGCGGCTATATGCTCGGCGGGGAGCAATCGGGCCATGTGATTTTCCGCAAGGTTTCCGCGACGGGGGACGGAATTTTGACTTCGCTCAAGGTCATGGAAACGATGATCGAGAGCAAGTGCCCGCTTTCCTGCCTCGTGGAGGGGTTCAAAAAACTTCCGCAGTACACAAGAAGCGTCAAAGTCGCCGATAAAAATGCCGTGATGAAGGATGAAACGGTGCTTAATCATCTTGAAACGGCAAGAGAGCGGCTCGTCGGGGGCAGAATTTTCTTACGGGCCTCGGGCACCGAACCCGTCATCCGCATCCTTGCCGAGAGCGAAAACGACCTGCTCTGCCGTGAACTTCTTACCGATATGGAACGGGCGATCTTGCACGTCGGGGAGGCGCTCTGATGTGCGGGATCGTCGGTTATGTGGGGAAGAGAAAGGCCGCGCCGATCCTCATTGACGGCCTCTATGAACTTGAGTACCGCGGCTATGATTCGGTCGGGATCGCCGTTTCCGACGGAAAAACGACAAAAATCATCAAAAAGACGGGGCGGGTCAAGGAGATCGAGAGCGCAAGGGAGGAAGCGGGGCGGATCGGCGTCGGCCACACGCGCTGGGCGACGCATGGCGACGTCACTGTCGAAAATGCCCATCCGCATACATACAAAAATATCACGCTTGTCCACAACGGGATCATTGAAAACGCCGCAAAGCTGAAGGCGGAACTCACGCAGAGGGGCGAAAAGTTCTATTCGGATACCGACAGCGAGGTGATCGCCCATCTCATCGCAAATGAATACCGCGGGGATCTGCTTGGCGCGGTCATGCGGGGGTGCGGGAACCTTGTGGGCTCCTATGCCCTTGCAGTACTCTCTGAAGAGGAACCCGAAACCATCGTCTGCGCGCGCATGCGCAGTCCGCTCATTGTCGGAAAAGCGAAGGAGGGGTTCGTCGTTGCGAGCGATATTCCCGCCGTTGCGGAGGATGGGGCCGAGCTATATTCCCTCGACGACGGGGAATTTTCGAGGCTCGACGGCAAAACTGTCACGATCTACAATGCCCAAGGAAGCGAAATTCACAAGGAGCCGATACAGTTTGACCTTTCGGAGGGAAGGGCGGAGAAAGGCATTTACCGTCACTATATGCGCAAGGAAATCGACGAGATCCCCAAGGTTTTGTCGGAATCTGTTCTGAAAATCGACTGTGATTCTCGTTTTTCGGACTTTTACAGAGTACTATGTCACGCAGAGTATATCCAAATCGTCGCCTGCGGGACAGCATATCACAGCGGATTGTGCGCGAAAGCGGCGATCGAGCGGCTGTGCCGCATTCCCGTGGATGTGCGGATCGCCAGCGAATACCGCTACGCAGATCCGATCGTTCCCAAGGGGACGCTTCTTTTTGCGATCAGCCAGAGCGGAGAAACTGCCGATACGCTCGCCGCCGTCCGCCTTGCCAAGAAAAAGGGGGCGTGCGTTGCGGCCATTGTCAACGTGAAGTACTCCTCGCTCACCCGCCTCGCCGATCATGTTCTCTATACGCAAGCGGGCAGAGAG
>CANQUY010000134.1 GCA_947627125.1 uncultured Clostridia bacterium | reverse complement strand
GTCTGCGAGGGCCGTACCGAAGCATCTCGCCGCATTGTGTTCGTACGCCCCGCGAGATTCTTCGGGTCAGTCCCCGCCCTCTCGTCCTACTCGCGTTCTCAGAATGACGCGGAGCGGGTTAGTCCCGTGCCATAGCGGCGTCATGCTGAGAACGGGAGTGCAACGCAGTCTACGAGAGCCGTACTCATCTCGCCGCATTGAAAAACGCCCCGCGAGATTCTTCGGGTCAGTCCCCGTTCTCTCGTCCCGCTCGCGTTCTCAGAATGACGCGGGGCGGCCCCCGTGCGCTTTATGGGATCCTTCGCGTTGCTCAGGATGAGCCATGCGGGCGCTTGGTGCGCCCGCATGGCTCAATTTCCCTCAAACTGCGCTTCGTAGAGGGTGCGGTAGAAGCCGCCTTTTTGGAGGAGTTCCTCATGCGTGCCCTGCTCGACGATATTCCCTGCCCTCATCACCAAAATGAGGTCGGCATTCTTGATGGTCGAGAGCCTGTGGGCCACAACAAAGCTCGTTCTCCCCTCCATGAGCTTTTGAAAGGCGTCCTGCACCGCCCGCTCGGTACGGGTGTCGATATTGCTCGTCGCCTCGTCCAAGATCAGCATTGGCGGACGACAGAGCATGACCCTTGCGATACATAAAAGCTGTTTCTGCCCCTCGGAGAGGCTTCCCCCCTCCCCCAAAACAGTGTCGTACCCGTTTGGCAGGCGGAGAATGAACCCGTGCGCGTGGGCGGCGAGGGCGGCATTGATCATCTCCTGCTCGGTCGCCACAGGGTTTCCCATGCAGAGATTTTCACGCACAGTGGCCGTCTTGAGCCAAGTTTCCTGCAGCACCATGCCGAAATTCTCCCGCAGCGACTTCCTCGTGACCCTGCGAATGTCCTGCCCGTCCACGCAGATCGTCCCCTCGTCCACGTCGTAAAAGCGCATGAGGAGATTGATGAGCGTCGTCTTTCCGCAGCCCGTGGGGCCGACGATGGCGATGCGCTTGCCCGCCCCGACGGAGATGTTCATGTGCTCAATGAGCTTTTTCTCCTTGTCGTAGGAGAATGCCACGTCCTGCACTTCCACCGCCCCCTTGACGTTTTCGAGGGCGGGAAGCCCCTCATCCGAGCTCTCCTCGGGTTCCTCAATGAGGGCGAACAGCCGCGCGGCGCAGGCGAGAGCGTTCTGAAATTCCGCAATGACCTCGGAGATCTCGTTGAACGGCTTGGTGTATTGGTTGGAGTAGGACAAAAAGGTCGTGAGGTTCCCCGCCGTAAAGGCCGCCGCCGTGCCCGCCGTTGCAATGGCAAGGAGGGATCCGACGAGGGCGACGAGGGCATAGACGACCGAATTCACAAACCGCGTGACGGGATTCGTCGTCGAAGAGAAGAAGATCGCGGAAAGAGATTTCTTGCGGAGCGTTTCATTCAAACCGTCGAATATCTCCTCGTTTTCGTCCTCGTGGGTGTACGCCTTGACGACCTTGAGCCCCGCGATCATCTCGTCGGCAAAGGCAGTCTGCTCCGCTCTCGCCTCCGTCTGTTCCTTAAACATTTTATAGGTACGCGAGGCAATGAACCTTGCCGCGAGGAGGGAAAGCGGGGTCACGAGGAGCACGACGAGGGCAACTTCCCACCGCATCACGAACATGATGACGAGCACGCCCACGATCGTTGCCGCGCCCGTAAAGAGCTGGGTGAAGCCGAGGAGAAGCCCGTCCGAGAACTGCTCCGCATCCGCCAAAATGACGGAGGAAACATCCCCATAGGCGCGATTATCGATATAGCTGAGGGGCAGGACTTGAATTTTTTTGAATGCGTCCCTGCGGACCTCGGCGAGGACGTGATAGGCGATACGGTTGTTTGAAAGGGTCAGCACAAACTGCCCGATCACGGTCGCGGCAATGCAGACGCCGATGATGATGAACTTTTGGTAGATAAATCCAAAATCTATGACGCGCTTGCCCGCTTCATTCACGGTGTACACGAGCCCGTCGATGGCCTTGCCGATGAAATAGGGCGCCATGATCTGCCCCGCGACGGAGAGGATCGCCGCCGCCATCGTGAGAATGAGCCACGGGGTGTACGGTCTGAGGCGGATGAAGATCTTAAAAAGTGTGGAACGTTTCATGCCTCTTCACCTCCCTGCGACGCGTCGATTTCGCGATATAAGTTGCAATTTTTGAGGAGTTCGGCATGTGTTCCGCGCCCCGCGATCCTGCCCTCCTCGAGGACCACGATCTGATCGGCGTGGCGGACGGAGGCGGTACGCTGGGAAACAATGAACGTCGTGCAGTCGAGCGTCTTTAAAGCCGCGCGGAGGCGGGCGTCCGTGGCATAGTCGAGAGCGGACGAGCTGTCGTCCAAAATCAGGATCTGAGGGTTTCTGACGAGGGCGCGGGCAATGGCAAGCCGCTGACGCTGGCCGCCCGAGAGGTTCTTCCCCTCCTGTGCGATCTCACCGTCCAGCCCCCCTTTCGCCGCCAAGACGTCCTCCGCCTGTGCAATTTTGAGGGCGCGGAGCAGATCCTCCTCCGTCGCTTCCCCGTTCCCCCAGAGGAGATTGGAGCGGATGGTGCCCTGAAAAATCAACGTCTTTTGGGGCACGACGGCGACGAGGGAGCGAAGTTTTTCCTTGGGAATGAAGTCGGCATTCACGCCGTTGACCCTCACCGTGCCCGTTCCCGCGCGGTAGAAGCGGGGAATGAGGTTCACGAGCGTGCTCTTTCCCGCACCCGTTCCCCCCAAAATCCCGACCGTTTCCCCCCGTTTCACCTTGAAATCGATGTCCGAAAGGGAAGGCGCGCCGCCGTCCCGATAGGTGAACGTCACATGATCGAAAGAAACGGCATTTTCGTCATGGATCTCCTCCTCCCCGTTCTCGGCGGGGTAGAAGTCGGGCTCGGCGGGGAGATCGAGGACCTTTTCGATCCTGCGGTCGGCCGATACCGCCTTGGAAACGATATAGATACAGTTGGCGAGCTTGACGAGCTCGGTCAAAATAATCGTGATATAGAAGTAAAGGGCAATGACGTCGCCCTGTTCGAGGGCTCCGACGCTCACCCGCAGTCCGCCGACGAACACGAGCAGAATGACGGCCAAATTGACGAAGCAGAAGGTCAGGGGATTGGTGATGGCGGAGATCCTGCCCGCCCGTTTCTGCGCGGCGCAGAGGTCGGCGTTGCGGCCGTCGAAGGCGGCAAGTTCCTTTTCTTCGCGGCAGAAAGCACGGATGACCCGCACGCCCTGTAAATTTTCCCGCACGGAGAGGTTCACGCCGTCGAGTTTTTCCTGTACCTTTCTGTAGAGCGGGGTCGTCGCATACATGACGGCAACAATGACGATCGTGAGCAGCGGAATGAGGATCAAAAACACCAAAGCGGCGTATAAGTCCACAAAAAATGCCATCACCGCCGCCCCGACCACGATGATGGGAGAGCGCAGAAGGAGCCGCAGCGTGTGGTTGACCCCTGCCTGCACCTGCGTGATGTCGCTCGTCATGAGGGTGATCATGCGGGAAGTGCCGATGCCGTCAATGTCCTCATAGCTGAGCGATTGGAGCTTTTTGAAGAGGCGGGAACGCATCTCCGCGGAGGTCCCGACGGCCGCTTTCGCCGCAAAGTATTGGGCAATGAGCGCAAAGCAGAGCCCCGCGGCCCCAAAGGCGACGAGGAGGAGCACGCCGTGAACAATGTACATTTTGTCCCCGCTTGCAATGCCGTTGTCCACGATATGGGAAATGACGAGCGGGACGAGGAGCTCCATGCACGCCTCGAACAGCTTGAAGAGAGGCGACAAAACCGCCTCCTTTTTATAAGTTTTCAACGCTTGCCAGAGATTTTTCACCTTTCCTCCTTTTTTGCGTGTTCGCCCCGTGCCGTCGCGGCGTCATGCCGCCCCGCCGCTCATTCTGCCCCGCCGCTCATCCTGAGCGCAGCGAAGGATCCCATAAAACCAACGGCGGCCTGTGGCGGCGTCATGCTGCCCCGCGCGCATTCTTATTGCACTAAGCGCGGCACGAGCGCGTAGCGCGAAGTAGAACGGGAGCATGAACGCAGTCTACGGGAGCTGTACCGAAGCATCTCGCCGCACTATCAACACCGCCCCGCGAGATTCTTCGGGTTAAGTCGTTTGACTTCGTTCAACGTCCGTTTCTCAGAATGACGCGGGGCTACTGTGAAATATGGCAACTAACCCCTCGATGGATTTGTTTTCTCAGAAAACAAATCCATCGAAATCTTTACACCAAAAACAAATACACATAGTACCCTGCAAAGCAGGCGAGCATGACGGCTCCCGCGATCTTGCCGAGCTTGTGACCCTTGAAGAGGGCGAACGCGTACAAGATCACCGCCGCGCCGAACGCAACGCAGGCATCAATGAGATTACTCGTCGCCCCCATCGTCGTAAACGCAAGCGGATAGAAGAGCGAACTCACTCCCGCGACGAGCAAAATATTAAAGATATTGCTCCCTATAATGTTCCCGACGGCAATGTCCGTTTCCCCCTTGATGGCGGCGACGACGGACGTCACAAGCTCGGGAAGAGAGGTTCCGAGGGCGATAACGGTGAGCC
>CANQUY010000133.1 GCA_947627125.1 uncultured Clostridia bacterium | reverse complement strand
GTGTGCACAGGCTCGTGCGCATTTCCCCGTTTGACGCCAACAAGCGACGCCAGACCTCCTTTGCCTCCGTTGAGGTCATGCCCGAGGTCGATGACGACAACGAGATCGAGATCAAGGATGAGGACATCCGCATCGACGTCTACAGGAGCTCGGGCGC
The DNA here is from genome assembly GCA_947627125.1 of uncultured Clostridia bacterium. Classification (GTDB taxonomy): domain Bacteria; phylum Bacillota; class Clostridia; order Christensenellales; family Borkfalkiaceae; genus Gallimonas. The sequence goes on along the minus strand of CANQUY010000133.1, from coordinate 4,403 downwards.
GGGCGGGCAGAAAGTCAACAAGACGGAAACGGCCATCCGCATCACCCACTTCCCGACGGGGATCGTCGTCACCTGCCAGAACGAGAGAAGCCAGCTCCAGAACAAGGAGATGGCCTTCAAATACCTTCGCTCGAGGCTCCTCGAAAAGCAGATCGAGGAACGCATGGCGCACGAGGCGGCGCTCAAAGGCGAAACGAAGAAGATCGAATGGGGCTCGCAGATCCGCTCCTATGTGTTCTGCCCGTACACCCTCGTCAAGGACCACAGAACGGGCTTTGAGATGGGGGACGTGCAGGCAGTGATGGACGGGAACATTCAGGGCTTCATCATCGACTACCTCAAAAAGACGTAATTTTCACGCGCTATGGAAAAAGATCCTCTGATCCTCGGAATTGAATCTTCCTGCGATGAAACGGCCGCGGCAGTGATCCGCGGCCGCACGTTGCTGTCCGATGAGATCATCTCTTCCGCCTCCGTGCAGGCCAAATACGGCGGCGTCGTGCCCGAGATCGCCTCCCGCGCCCACAGCGACGCGGTGGATGAGGTCGTCATGCGCGCGCTGCATGCCGCAGGGGTCAAAAAGGAGGAACTCTGTGCCGTCGCCGTCACCTACGGGGCGGGGCTCCTCGGAGCGCTCCTCGTGGGGCTCTCCTTTGCGAAGGGGCTTGCATACGGGCTGAATATCCCGCTCATCGGCGTCAACCATATCCGCGGCCATCTCGCCGCAAGCTATTTAGAGGACGAAACGCTCACTCCGCCCTTCATCACTCTCCTTGCGAGCGGCGGACACACGGCCATTCTCCATACCAAGACAAAGACGGAGTCCGAGGTCCTCGGCGGCACCCTCGACGATGCGGCGGGGGAGGCGTTCGACAAGGTCGCCCGCGTTCTCGGCCTTCCCTATCCCGGGGGGCCCCATGTGGAAAAACTCGCGCGGGAGGGGAAGAATACAGTCCCCATGCCCAAGATGCTCAAGGGGCTCGGCGGGTACGATTTTTCGTACAGCGGCCTCAAGACGCATATCATCAACTATGTGGACACGAAGGAGCAGAAGGGGGAGGAATGGTCGAGGGCGGACGTTGCCGCCTCCTTCCAATCCGCCGCGCTCGATATCCTCGCCGAAAAGACGGTGGAGGGGGCCCTCGAAAGGCATGTGGAAACCGTCACGGCGGGCGGCGGCGTCGTTGCCAACGGCTACCTCAGGGAGAAGCTGCAGGAGGCATGCGGGAGGGCGCATCTCAAGCTCGTTCTCCCCGCAAAGAAGCACTGCACGGACAATGCCGCCATGATCGCGGCGGAGGGGCTCATTCAATATGAAGCGGGAAATTTCTCCCCGCTCACATTAAATGCGCGGGCAAGCATTCCGCTCCGCTGAAATTTAAGTCCGATTTCGGACAGTTTGCGCCCGCGGGGCGTTATTTGTCGAATTTTGTCTGTATTCGGCTTGACTTTTTTTCTTCTGTGAGTAAAATATAATCTTAAGGAATCAGATATACTGTTAAGGAAATACCGACTGATTTTATTTCGGAGGGGACATCTTGGAAGAAACAAACCGCGAAGAAAAACGGGAAGAGGAACATGGCGTCACATTCGGCGCGATTTGTCATGCGATCTTTCAGTGGAAGAGATTGCTGGTGATCCTTGCCGTCACGCTCGCCGCTGCCATTGCAACGGGGCTTCTCCTCAAATTCTATATCAATCCCCGAAGGACGAGCTACGAGGCGAAGTTCAACTTTCATGTCGTCTGCACCGCGTCCTCTGCCGACCGCTTCACCAGCGGACAGTACTTTACGGAGGAGGAAACGCTGAACGCCGTGAAGAACTCCGACGATCGCTTCGGCGGGGTCGACGTCAAAAACATGCTCCCCGACGGGAAATATCCCATTACGGTGACGCAGGAGTTTGTCAGAGAAGAGGACAGGATCGTCGAGTCGTACTATCGCATCACCGTCAGCGAAACGGTCTTTTCGGATGCAGAGATCGCAAAGGAGTTTGTGCGCGCGCTCGTCGATTCGGTCAAAGACAGGGCCGTTGCCGACGCCAAGGCCCTTTCGGCGGCGGATGAATACGGCTTCAACGGCTATCAGGCGCAGCTGAGGGAATATGAGGACGCAGAAACGTATGAAGAAAAGCTATCCCTCCTTTCCGCACAGCGCGACTATCTTTTGAACCTCTACAACGGCTGGATCGGCCAATATGGCAATCTGTATCAGATCAAGGCCGTAAACAAGTCCTTGGCGGATCTGCGCGAAGCGGTACAGCAGTCGCTGAGCGATACGAAGTACAATGAACTCGCGAGGGAACTCGACACAAACGCCTATATCCCCGGCAGTGAAAACAGCGTGACGCTCCGATCCCGCCTCAACACCTACAACGAACAGCTCGATCTCAATCGCAGGAAGCTCGAAAATCTGAAGGCGGAACTCTCTTCGCTCGTCGATCAATATAAGAATTTCGACGGAGCATCCTCCTCGCTCATGCCGCAATTCGGCGAATTCCATTCCCGCATTGCAGCTTTAACGGAGGAAAATGCCGATCTTCAGAAGAAGATCGAAACGATTGAGGGCCTGCTCGGCGACGAGGCCTCGAAAGCCGAATATCTGGAACACGAAAAGAACTTTAAAGATTCCCTGCAAAAGATCTGCGAATCTTTGACGCAACGCTCAAAGGAGATCGCTCCCGTTGCGGAAGAGATCGCGACGCGGGAATCGTATACGATCATAGATTCGATCGAAGAGCAGAGCGGCATGAATACGCTGCTACTCACGGCCGCTGCGGCGGTTCTCGTGTTCCTGCTCTCCTCCGCCGTATGCTATGGCATCGTCAATCGCCGCGGAAAGCGGACGGCTGAGCCCGACGGGGCGGCTTCGGCACAGAAAGAGGATCCCCGCGAATAAAACCGCATAACTTTTCACCCGATTGCAGAAACTGCAGTCGGGTATTTTTTATGGGAAATCAAACCATCTACTTTAAAAATCAGCCGCGCATCATCGCGACGAGCACGATCGCGGGCCCCAAGGAGTGCGAGGGCATCATCGGGAGATATGTCGAAACGGCCCTCGCGGACGACATGTTCGGCGAGAGCACCTACGAAAAGGCGGAGTGCAAGATGCTCTCCACCGTCATCGACGGCGCAATCACGAATGCGGGGCTCATGCGCGACGAGGTGGACATGATCGTTTCGGGCGACCTTCTCAACCAGATCATCTCGGCGAGTTTTGCCGCGCGTGACTTCTCCGTGCCCTTCTTGGGGGTCTACGGGGCGTGTTCGACGATGGCGGAATCGATCGCCGTGGCGGCGGCATTTGTGAATGGGGGACTGTGCAAGCGGGTCGTCGCGGCGACGGGGAGCCACTTTGCCTCAGCGGAACGGCAGTACCGCTATCCCTTGGAGCTCGGCTGTACCCGTCCGCCCCAGTCGCAGTGGACGGTGACAGGCGCAGGCGGAGCGCTCATCGCCGAGGAGGGCAACGGCGTCAGGATCACGGCCGCAACGCTCGGCAAGGTGGTGGATTACGGCATTACCGACGTCAACAACATGGGCGCCGCCATGGCGCCGGCGGCGGCGGATACCATTCTCGCCCACTTCAGAGGGACGAAGGAAAACGTTGAGGACTACGACCTCATCGTAACGGGGGACTTGGGTGCGCTCGGGAGCCGCATTCTGAAGGATCTGACGTGGGAGAAGGGGCTCAATATCAACAAGAACCATGTGGACTGCGGGGAGATCATCTACAACGTCATTGAAGATGAATACCAAGGCGGAAGCGGGGCGGGGTGCTCGGCCGTGGTGCTGAATTCCTATCTCTACCACAAGTTGATGACGGGCGGTCTGAAAAAGATCTTATTTGTGGCGACAGGCGCGCTCCTTTCCACCGTTTCTTCGGGGCAGGGGGAATCCATTCCCTGCATCGCCCACGCCGTCGTCTTAGAACGGTGAGGCCCTCGGCTCCCGCCGCGTCATTCTGAGAAACGGAGCAGGACGAGAGGACGGGGACTAACCCGCCGCGTCATTCTGAGAAACTAAGCAGGATGGGAGGACGGGGACTAACCCGAAGAATCTCGCGGCGGAGATCTGTAAAGCATGCGGCGAGATGCTTCGGTACAGCTTCCGTATACTGAGTTGCGCTCTTCTTCTCAGCATGACGCCGCACCAACGGGAGCAGGGGCCGCCGCGTCATTCTGAGAAATGGAGTAAGAACGAAGTCCGACGACTTAACCCGAAGAATCTCGCGGCGGAGATCCGTAAAGCATGCGGCGAGATGCTTCGGTACAGCTTCCGTAAACTGCGTTGCGCTCTTCTTCTCAGCATGACGCCGCACCAACGGGAGCAGGGGCCGCCGCGTCATTCTGAGAAACGGAGCAGGACGAGAGGACGGGGACTAACCCGAAGAATCTCGCGG
>CANQUY010000132.1 GCA_947627125.1 uncultured Clostridia bacterium | reverse complement strand
GGGACTTATGCCGTGGGCGCTCGCCTTTTCGGCGGGAGCGATGGTCGCCGTCGTGTGCTCGGAGCTCATTCCCGAATGCTTTGAAAAGAGCAAGACGCTCGCCTCCCTCGGCCTCATCTTCGGCTTCTGCCTGATGATGATCTTGGACGTCGCTTTGGGGTGAGGACCCCGCCCCCTACCCGTGGGGTAACCCCTCATCCTGAGCGTAGCGAAGGATCTCGTAAACCAACGGAGGCCCATAGCGGCGTCATGCTGAGAACGGGAGCCGAACGCAGTTTACGGAAGCAGTACCGAAGCATCTCGCCGCATGCTTTACGGATTCCGCCGCGAGATTCTTCGGGTCAAGTCCTTATGACTTCGTTTTTTCTCGTGTTCTCAGAATGACGCGGCGGGGATATCCCCGTCCCCCCTCCCCAAGAGGGCAAAGCCGTATAATCACTGTAAAATCGCCCATAATTTGGGTATGGAAACAGAGAAAAAGGAAAAAATCTTGCCGCAAAGACGGACGGCCGTGGTCGTCGGCGGGTCCTCGGGGATCGGCAGGGAAACGGCTCTCCGCCTCGCCTCCCGCGGTTACAGGGTCTACAATATCTCCCGCACTCCCTTCAAGGGGGAGAGGGTGCAGACGGTGGAGGCGGACGCTTCCGAAGAGGGAGAGCTGAAGCGCGCCATCGAGAGGGTCGGAGCGGAAACGGACGGCATCGATATCCTCGTATATTCCGCAGGTTTTTCGATGGCGGCCCCCTTGGAACACGCCAAGAGCGGGGACTATCGGTACCTCTTCGAGGTCAACTATTTCGGCGCGGTGGAGGCCCTCAAGGCGGCGGCTCCCTTCCTCAGGAAGCGGGGCGGAAGGGCGGTTCTGGTGGGCTCCTTGGGCGGGGACATGCCCATTCCCTACGACGGGTTCTATTCCTCCTCCAAGGCCGCCCTCGTCATGCTTGCGCGGGAGAGCGATTTGGAGCTCAGAAAACAGGGCGTGCGGGTGAGCGCGCTTCTGCCCGGGGGCACGGCGACGGACTTCACCTATGCGCGGCGGGTGTACGGCGAGGAGGACGCGAAGTCGTACACGCCGTCGGTGAAGAAGGCCTCCGCTGCGCTTGCGAACATGGAACAGGGCGGCATGAACCCCTCGCTCGTCGCCGAGGCGATCGTAAAACTTGCCACCAAGAAGAACCCCGCGACGGTGAATGTGGCGGGCGGCAAGAACGCGTTTTTGCGCTATATGTATAAAATTTTGCCCGAACGCGTGACTGATTGGTTCGTAAAGAGAAAGTTCAATCAAAGATAGAAAAGGGAGCATGTAATTTAAAATTCAAAATTAAAAATTAAAAATTGTGGTAATGCAAGATTTAGAACGGCGGCGTTCTGATTACGTCATGGTGAGCGCAGTCGAACCATCACCTTATTGCTGCGGTGACCCTTCGACGTTGCTCAGGGTGACGTGATTAGGACGGTTGGGTAGAATGACGCGGCGCCCCGAACGTCATGCCCCCTCCTTGGGGAGGGGGTAGGGGCGGGGACATTCTAATTCTCCCCCGCCATAATTTTACATTTTACATTTTTCATTTTCAATTTACCTCTTCCCCCTCAGGATTTGACAAACCGAGGGGGAATTTGCTATACTATTCATCGAAACAAGGAGGCGGATATGGAGTCGGATATCGAGATCGCGCAGGCGGCAAAATTGCAACATATCCTCAAAATTGCACAGAAGGTCGGCCTCTCCGAGGACGAGATCGAGTATTACGGCAAATACAAGGCCAAGATCGATCTCTCCGTCATGGACCGCGAGAGGGAGAACGGCAAGCTCATCCTCGTCACGGCCATCACGCCGACGCCCGCGGGGGAGGGAAAGACGACAACCACTATCGGCCTTGCGGACGGCCTTGCCCTTCTCGGCAAAAAAACCGTCGTCGCCCTCCGCGAGCCCTCGCTCGGGCCCGTGTTCGGCATCAAGGGGGGAGCCGCAGGGGGCGGATACGCGCAGGTCGTCCCCATGGAGGACATCAATCTGCACTTCACGGGAGATTTTCACGCCGTCGGCGCGGCGAATAATCTGCTTGCCGCCATGCTCGACAACCATATCTTTCAGGGGAATGAGCTCAACATCGACCCCGCAAAGATCACATGGAAACGCTGTGTGGACATGAACGACCGCCAGCTCCGCTCTATCGAGGACGGCCTTGGCGGGGGCAAAAACGGCGTTCCGCGGAGGGACGGTTTCGACATCACCGTCGCGAGCGAGGTCATGGCCGTTCTCTGCCTTGCAACTTCCCTTTCCGACCTCAAGACACGTCTTTCCCGCATCATCGTCGGCTATACCTATGCGGGGGAACCCGTCACGGCGGGGGACCTCAAGGCGGCAGGGGCCATGGCGGCCCTCTTAAAGGACGCCTTAAAGCCCAACCTCGTCCAGACCCTCGGGGGAACGCCCGCGCTCGTCCACGGCGGACCCTTCGCCAATATCGCCCACGGCTGTAACTCCGTCATTGCGACCAAAACGGCCCTGAAACTCGGGGACTATGTCGTTACGGAGGCGGGCTTCGGCGCAGATTTGGGGGCGGAGAAGTTTCTCGATATCAAGTGCCGCGCCGCGGGGCTGAAGCCAAGCGCCGTCGTCATCGTCGCCACCGTCCGCGCCCTCAAGATGCACGGCGGGCTGGAAAAGACGGAACTCGGCAGGGAAAACCTTTCCGCCCTCGAGAAGGGGCTCCCCAACCTGCTTCGCCACCTTTCCAATATCAAGAATGTTTACAGGCTCCCCGCCGTCGTCGCGATCAACTGCTTCCCGTGCGATACGGACGCGGAGATCTCCCTCGTCATGGAGAAGTGCCGTGCGCTCGGCGTCAATGTCGTGCTCTCCACCGTCTGGGCGGAGGGGGGAAAGGGCGGCGTCGCGCTCGCGGAGGAGGTCGTGCGGCTGTGCGGGGAGAAGAACGATTTTTCGTACTGCTACGGCTTGGATCTCCCCATCAAGGAGAAACTTCATGCGCTTGCGACCAAAATTTACGGCGGAAAGGGCGTGAACTACACTCCCGAGGCGGAGGCGGAGATCTCGCGGCTGGAGGAGCTCGGCTTCGGGAACCTGCCTGTCTGTGTCGCAAAGACGCAGTATTCCTTTTCGGACGACGCGGCAAAGCTTGGCGCGCCCGAGGACTTTTTCATCACGGTGCGGGAAGTGAAGGTCGCCGCGGGAGCGGGATTTATCGTTGCGCTGACGGGCAACATTCTGACCATGCCGGGGCTCCCCAAATCCCCCGCCGCCTGCCGCATCGACGTAGACGGGAGTGGGAAGATAAGCGGATTGTTTTAAAAAGTACGGACGGGAGCCTGTTGTAGCGGCGTCATGCTGAGAACGGGAGTACAACGCAGTCTGCGAGGGCAGTACCGAAGCATCTCGCCGCATTGTATAAAAACGCCCCGCGAGATTCTTCGGATCATCTTGTCGGACTTCGTTCTTTTTCCGTTTCTCAGAATGACGCGGGGGCTGGTTCCGTATGTGCGGCGTCATGCTGAGAACGGGAGTACAACGCAGTCATGCCCCCTCCCGAGGAGGGGGGTAGGGGGGCAACGACTGCATAGTAATCAGTATACGCCCCGCGAGATTCTTCGGGTCATCTTGTCGGACTTCGTTCTTGTTCCGTTTCTCAGAATGACGCGGGGGCTGGTTCCGTATGCGCGGCGTCATGCTGAGAACGGGAGCACAACGCAGTCTGCGAGGGCAGTACCGAAGCATCTCGCCGCAATTTTTAATTTTTAATTTTCAATTTTTAATTTCCCCATGAACGATATCGAAACATTACAACAGGCGGTGCCGAGGCTGCTTCAGTGGTTCCGCCAAAACAAGCGGGATCTCCCGTGGCGGCACAACAGGACGTTCTACACCGCCCTCGTCGCAGAGCTCATGCTCCAACAGACGCGGGTGGAGGCCGTGAAGGAAAAGTACGTCGCCTTTCTCGAAAAGTTCCCCACCGAAAGGGAGCTCGCGCTCGCCTCCGAGGACGAGGTCATGAAGGCGTGGGAGGGGCTCGGCTACTACACCCGTGCCCGCAACCTCAAAAGGGCCGCCGAAACGCTTTTTCGGGAGGGTACCCCTCGGACATGGGTGGGGGTAAATGCCTTGGCGGGCGTCGGAAATTACACCGCGGGCGCACTTTCGTCCATTGCTTTGGGGCTCAAGGAACCCGCCGTGGACGGCAACGTTCTGCGCATTCTCACGCGTTTTTTTGCGGACGACAGCGTCATCGACGACGCAGCGAAGCGGAAATTTACGGAGATTTTGCGGGCGGTCTATCCCGACGAAACGTCCGATTTCTGCGAGGGGCTCATGGAGCTCGGCGCGATCGTCTGTGTCCCAAACGGCGCTCCGCTGTGCGATAAGTGCCCGTGGAACACCCTCTGCCGCGCCCATCTCGAGGGAAGGGAGGAGGCGTTTCCCGTCCGTGCGGAGAAGAGGCCGCGGCGGGTGGAGTATCTCAACGTCTATGTGCTGAAGTGCGGCGGGAAATATGCCATTCGCAAGCGGAAGGAGGGGCTCTTAAAGGGGCTGTGGGAGTTTCCGAATGAGGTTTCC
>CANQUY010000131.1 GCA_947627125.1 uncultured Clostridia bacterium | reverse complement strand
TCGCGGGAAACCTTCTCCTCCATGCTCAGAGCGTCGAGGGAATAGATGCCGGGAAGATCGCACACGATATAGCGTTTTTCGCCGATAAGTGTTTCCTTTTCGAGTACGCCGACGGTGACGCCGTGCCAATTTCCCACCTTAGCGTGCCCCTTCGTCAAGAGGTTGAATAACGTGCTCTTGCCCGCATTCGGATTGCCGACGAGGAGGAGCTTCACTGCACCCTGCATACCTTCACCCCCGCGGCGACGCTCCTGCCGAGCGCGGCTCTTCCCGTCCCCGTGGAGAGGAGAAAGGTCCTGCGGAGAAGAGATGACTTGAGAAGTTTCACCCGCGCCCCCGCATACACGCCCAAAATTTTCATTCTTTCGCGGAGGGCGGGCTCCGCCGCGACGGAGAGAACGATGGCGGCCTCTCCCCTCTTCAGATCACAGATACTCATCACAATAAAAAATGCGGGCGGGGCGTAGAATATGCCCGTCCGCACTGTCCGCGACAAATTTTCAGGCGCGGTTCTTCTCTTGTACTTCCCTGTTCCCCTGCAGCTTCAGCGCGCCGTTGGTGATGATCGGCGAGATGATGAGCCAAAGGGCCGCCAAAGCGATGACCGAGTAGACGATGATGGAGCCGATCGTCCTCGGTCCCTGGAAGATCGCGGACACGAGGTTGAAGTTGAAGATCCCGAAGAGACCCCAATTCAGCGCGCCCGTGAGCACAAGGATATAGGAAATAATGTTTGCAATGACCATGTTTCTCCTCCTGCAAGCAGTTTGAGCGATACGAAAAGGATTATGCATGGACTGATCATCCTGCCACGCGCGCTCATGCTGACCACGCGCGCACGGAGATCCGTGGCGGCGCCATGACGCGACGCGGGACAGGGTGACGCGATTGGGACTACAGTGTGCGGCGTCATGCTGAGAACGCAAGTACAACGCAGTCTACGAAAGCTGTACCGAAGCATCTCGCCGCATGTTTTACGGACTTTCGCCGCGAGATTCTTCGGGTCAAGTTGTCGGACTTCGTTCTTGCTCCGTTTCTCAGAATGACGCGGCGGCCCCACGCGCTCATCCTGACCCTGAGCGTAGCCGAAGGGGCACCGCAGCAATAAGGTGATGGTTCGACGGAGCTCACCATGACGTGATTTGGAACGCCTCCGTTAATTCCATGGTATCCGAAAAAAATACCGCCGACGGCGTCGGCGGTAACATGTGATACATTATTTCTTCTTCTTGCCCTTGAGGCTGTCGAGGTCAACTTCTTCCACATTCTTTTCGGAGGGCTTCACCACAAACAGGACCACAATGGCGACAGCGAGCACGGCGGAGATGGCGAAGAGCACAACGGATGTTACATTGTTTCTGAGCCAATCGATCTGCTGGGGCGTGACGTCCACGGGATTGCGGATGTCGATCGCCTGGTATGCCGTGGTTTCGTTCTTGTAGAGATAGGAGTCAATGAGGTTGAGCTTCACGATATAGATGCCGCTCTTTTGAGGGGTGAAGGAGCCGGGCGTGCTGCCGGGGTTCCAGTTATAGTCGTTATCCGTCCTGTTCCACGCCTCCTCATCATCCGAGGTGACGTCGGAATTGTACTTGCGGATCTCCACAAAGCAGCCGTCGTAGGCCTCATCCTCGAGATATTTCGCCGCATCTTCAACAAATTCGGTATAGGAGGGAACGTCGAGGTCCTTGTCCTTTGCAGCCGCTTCATCGAAATACCAGAGCGAATATTCTCTCGTGCTGCTGCCGTAGGCAATGATGTCGAAACTCGAGATGCTGTAGGAGGAACCGCGGTAGCCGATCGCTTGATCCTCCATGGGCTCAATGACTGCGCCCTTGTAGCCGACTTCGATGGTGAAATCGGGGATCTCGTCCACCGTCCAGATATTGCTCGAGGTGAGCGTCGTGAGCTTCATGTTGCCGTCGCCCTCGTCGATATACATCTGCATGGTGTTGCTTGCCGCGTCCGCCGCCAGAATGCGGAACTTGTAGACGCCGGGCTCCTCGATCTCGAAGCGGAGATTGTTGTAGCGGAGGCTCGTTTCGGAGGAAGCGGAGGAACCTTCGGCAACGCCGGGTTTGTAGTAGTAAATGCTGAATCTCAGGTTGCGGTAGTCCGCCCAGTCGCTCTTGATGAGGTTGCGCAGGGACGGGAGATAGAAGTAGGCGCCGTCGCCCGCGGAAGCGTTCTTCGCCGCATCGTCGAGCTGTGTCTGATAATCTTCGACGACCGCATCGTAGTCATCCGATTTGACATTCGTCTTGGTTTCCTCGTCGGCCGTGACGATCGAGTAGTAGGGAGCCTGCCTCTCGCGGTTGACGAGGATATAGTCGAACTGATTTTCCCCCTCGCCCATCGTGACGACGCTTCCCTCGGTGGCGTACCATGTCAGATAGTAGTAGAGCGCATCCGTCGCGCCGTCCCTGCCGTCGTCAATGGTGAAGCGGATGGAGATGTATTCGGTATCCTCTTCGGGAGAGGTTTCCTGCGTGGGAAGGAAGTAGTTATTCGTGTAGAGCTGTTGATAGCCGTCGTCCTTATTCTGCTGTTCGGTGAGGTTGGGCTTGACCCACTGTTCCTCTTCGTTCTGCCTTGCGAAGTAGTAGTAACGGGAAACGGACAGCGTATCGTCGCAGACGTCCATCACCTCGTAGTCGAGGCTGTACTTTTGGCCGAGGGTGAAGGCGTAGACCTTTTGGTTGAGCACGAGTGCGGGAGCCGCGTCGTCGGTCACATTGCCGCTCTCATAGAGGACGGTACCGTCGCTGTACTCTTCGCCCGCATTGCCGCCCGTCACCTTCATCGACTGCTTGTTGAATTCCTTCACCGCCACCTTTTGGGAACCTGTGGCTCCCTCGGGCATGACGGCCTTGAAGGTCAGCGGAACGTTGGACTTGCTCGACGTGGTGTACTCCATGAAGTAGCCGCCGACATTGGTGAACTTGGAATGCTCATCGCCGAGCTTTTCGCCGTTGAGCGTCACCGCGAATTCGCCTGCGCCGCAGCCCTCTTCGGAGAGCGCGATCGTGATGTCGCCGGAGGGAGCGACGCTCAGCCTCTCGGCATCCGACGGAACATAATCCTTATTATCGTCGTTCTGCAGGGTGGAATCCTTCAGATAGGCAAAGACGGACCCGCCGTTGTTCTTGAATACGATCTCGTTGACGGACTTGCCGTCCTTCGTGACGTTCTCTTCGGTGCCCGAGAAAGTGAGCGTGAATGTGTCGAAATTGACTTCGGGGAAGGAGAAAGTCATGGAGAAATACTGAAGCTGTGCCGTGCGGTCAACTTCCGTCCCCTCTGCGGGCTTTTCGTTGACGGGAAGATACCACTTGAGGGCAAGATCCCTGTGGTATTCCACCGAACCCTCTTTATGGTCGGTTTCCGCGAACACGAGGGTGACGTAGCCGAAGGAAGATTCCGCTTCCGCATCCGCCTTGCTCAGAGAGTAAGCGCGGACTTCGCCGCCCGTCATCCCCCAGAAGAGGGAAGAGGGACTGTACGTCTTGGTCGCGGCCGAAGCATCCACCCGCGGCATAAGCATGCCGACTGCAAGCCCCATCAAAAGTGCCAACAGGGCAAAGCAGGATGCTATGATTGTTATGAAACGCGTTTTTGTCTTATTCATGATAACTTGCTCCACGCGGATATACCGCCCGATTATCTCCGTATATTGTACAATAAATTTCTCCGCCCGTCAAGCGGTAATTGCCTCAAACTTACAAGAAATTAAAAATTTCGCAGAATTTCCACATCCGTCACACGAGATTGAGGCGGTCGATGCCGAATTCCTTCCACGGCGTCGCATCGGGAGGGAGCGCCACAAAGCGCATGCGTTCCTTGGTCACGGGGTGGGTAAAGGCGAGCGAATACGCCCACAGGGCAAGTTTCCCCTTCTGCGCCTTCTCCCCGCCGTAGCGCATGTCGCCGAACACGGGATGCCCCGCCCCCGCCGTCTGCACACGGATCTGATGGCTCCGCCCCGTATGCAGTTTGATCTCCGCGAGCGAATATTTCCCCAAAGAGAGGAGGGTCCTGTAGTCGAGGAGTGCATACTTCGCCCCCTCGGTGCCCTGCGGGGTGAGGTAGACCATATTGTTGATGGCGTTCTTCTTGAGCCAGCCTTCGAGCTTCCCCTCCGCGGGGTCGAGCGTGCCGTTCAGAACGGTGAGGTACTTCTTCTCGAAGTCCCCCGTTTTCATCTGCTCGCCGAGCCGCGCGGCCGCCTTCGACGTCTTGGCAAACACCATGACGCCGCCCGTGGGCCTGTCCAGCCTGTGCACGAGCCCCAAATAGACGTTGCCGGGTTTTTGGTACTTTTCCTTTATATATTCCTTTAAGATATCGAGAAGGTTCTCGTCCTTGCTGTCGTCGGGGCAGCAGGCGAGGTTTTGTTCCTTCAGAACGACGAGGACGTGATTGTCCTCAAAGATGATATTTTCGGTGATGTCAGCCATGAATGTAAATGCCTCCCGCGCCGCAGGGGAGAGGGATCCCCTCTTCGGTGGGCAGCCCCACCTCGTATGTTTCGATATTGCCTTTGCCGATCGCGAGCCGCAGAATGTTTCCGAGGACCGTCGGCTGCAATCCCGTCGTATAGGAATTGATGAGAAAGAACAAAAAGTCGTCCGTGAG
>CANQUY010000130.1 GCA_947627125.1 uncultured Clostridia bacterium | reverse complement strand
CCCAGTAGACGCACGGGAGCCCATTTGGAACGACACCCCCTTAGTCGCGCAAGGACAGCGCGCTAGCTCCCCCTCGGAGGGGGAGCCAAGGGGCGTGACGGCGTCATGCTGAGAACGGGAGCGGGAACGAAGTCTATGGGAGTGGTACCGAAGCATCTCGCCGCACTAACAACACCGCCCCGCGAGATTCTTCGGGTCAATTCCCGTCCTCTCGTCCTGCTCGTGTTCTCAGAATGACGCGGGTCTGGTGCCGTCGGTCTACGAGATCCCCTCGGCTACGCCTCGGGATGAGGCTGGGAGCCTGAACGCAGTCATGCCCCCCAAGGGGAAGGCTTGCGGGAGCTCAAACACAAAAAAAACGGGCGGTTATGCGCCCGTTTTTGCATGGTTCAAACCTATTTCAAAAACTTTCGGATGAGCTTGTCGTAGAATTTTTTGTACGGCTGATAGCGCATAGGGAGGTCGATCCAAGTCTTTTTATCGACAATGCTCTTTCTGTGGGTGAAGCAGTCAAAGCCGTCTTTGCCGTGGTAGCTGCCCATGCCGCTCTTTCCCACGCCCCCGAAGCCCATGTTCGAGGTCGCAAGGTGGATGACGACGTCGTTCACGCACCCGCCGCCGAAGCTGACGCGGGAGAGGAACTTCTGCACCGTCTTTTTGTTCTCGGTGAAGAGATACAGCGCAAGGGGAGAGCCGTTTTCATTGATCTCCTTGATGATCTTTTCCTCGTCGGTATAGGTCAGAACGGGCAGCACGGGGCCGAAGATCTCCTCTTGCATGACGGCGTCCGCCCGCGTGACGTTCCGCATGACGGTGGGGGAGATGCGGAGAGCATTTTCATCCGTTTCGCCGCCGAAACAGACCTTTTCGCCGTCGATAAGGCCGCAGATCCGCTTAAAATGCTTCTCGTTGACGATCTTGCCGTAGTCCCGATTCTTGAGCGGGTCGGCGCCGAATTGTTTGACGATCTCCGCTTCGAGCGCCTTGAGGAGTGGCTCCTCGACGTCTTTGTGCACGAGAATGTAGTCGGGTGCGACGCATGTTTGGCCGCAGTTGAGGAACTTCCCGAACACGATCCGCTTTGCGGCAAGCTCGATCTTTGCCGTCCGATCGACAATGCAGGGGCTCTTGCCGCCAAGTTCAAGGGTGACGGGGGTGAGCCGTTCCGCCGCATGCCGCATGACTTCCTTGCCGACGGCGATACTGCCCGTAAAGAAAATTTTGTCGAAGGACAGGTCGAGGAGAGCGGAATTTTCGGCTCTGCCGCCCAAAACATAGTTGACGTGTTCGGGCGGAAATACCTCTTCGATGAGTTTTGCCATGACCTTTCCCGTTGCGGGGGAGTAGGCGGAGGGCTTCACGATGACGCAGTTGCCCGCCGCGACGGCGTCCACGAGGGGTTCCATGGTGAGAAGGAAGGGGTAATTCCACGGGCTCATGACGAGCACGCACCCGTAGGGGGAGGGATAGACGAAACTTTTAGCGCGGAATTGGGCAAGCGGCGTCTTCACATGCTTCGCTTTTGCATATTTTTTCATATGCTTTTGCATATGGGTGATCTCCGCAAGGGTCATGCCGACCTCGCACATGTAACTCTCCGATGCGCTCTTGCCGAGGTCCGTTTTTAACGCCTCGTTGATCTCATTCTCGTGCGCTTGAATGGAAAGATACAATTTTCTTAATAATTCTTTGCGCTTCTTGATGGGAAGAGTAAGCCCCGTTGCAAAGTAATTTTTTTGCAATAATAGCTTATTTTCGCAGTCAAGTTCGGGACGTTTGCGTATGCCGCGGTAGAGTTCCTCGAGCTTAAATTTGTTCATAAGTCTTGGCACAGGATAGAGGGGATTTGCCTCTCTATCTGCATTTTCGGCCATCTTTGGAATGTCCTGTTCCCGCATCTCGATGGAGGCGGGGATCCCCATCCTGTCGTTGAGCGTTTGGATCCACGCGATAAATTCCCGCGCTGCCTCGGCATTCTCCTTTTTGCCGCTCACGCCCGTAAGACGCGCAAGTTTTGCGAGGCGGCGGTGCGCTTTCTTGCCGTATTTGCCGAGGATATAGGGGAGAAGGGTGGCGTTCGTCCTGCCGTGGGGATAATTGTATGCGCCGCCCAAAGAATGCGCTACGGCATGCACATAGCCGACGTAGGAGATCGTGAAGGCGAGCCCCGCGTCGAAAGCCGCGATCTGCATGTTTTTGCGCGCCTCGAGGTCGTTCCCGTTTTCGTAGGCCCTCAAGAGATTCTCCTTGATGAGCTTTACGGCGTTCACCGCGCGGTTCCGCGTGAAGCGGGTCGTCGAGTGGCCGATATACGCCTCCACGGCATGGGTGAGGGCGTCGAGGCCCGTTTCGGCAGTCGGCTTTGGCGGGAGCGTTTTCGTCATCTGCGGGTCCAAAAGGGCATACTTCGGCGCGAGGCAGAAGGACAAAATCGTAAACTTATAGTGCGTTTTATCGTCGGTGACGACGGCCGCGATGGTCGTTTCGCTACCCGTTCCCGCCGTCGTGGGCGCGGCGATGAAGAGGGGCTGTTTTCCTCTGACCTTGAGGATCCCCTTCATCTTCAAGAGGGACTTTTTGGGTTTGATGAGGCGGGCGCAGACACCCTTCGCGCAGTCCATGGGGGAACCTCCTCCCACGGCGAAAAGACAGTCGCAGCCCTTCTCCCTGTAGAGTTTGAGCGCCGCCTCGATCGCGGAAACAGTGGGGTTGACGGGCGTCCCGTCAAAAATTTCATATGCAATGTTCTTTTTCTCGAGCGCGGCCGTCACGGGTCCGAGCACGCCGCAGGCACGGACTCCCGCGTCCGTCACGATAAACGCCTTTTTCTTCCCCTCGGAAAGGACAAGCTCCGCGGCATCCTCGCAGGAATGCAGCTGCGTGGGAATGCGGTAGGGCATGATGGGGATCGCAAGACGAAAGACCTTTTGGAAAGTTCTGCACCATATTTTCCTGAAAAAATTCATAATATCACCCGATTTCGTCGAAGTCATACCGATTATATGACTTTTTTTCGGCAAAGTCAACAGATTTCATTCATTTTGTGAACTTTCTTTGGAATTCTTTTTGCGAAGACGCACAAACGTCACAACGATATGGACGGCGCAGAGGGCCCCCGCAACGGCCGTCAGGATCCAAAACAGGGTATCCTGAAAGGGGCCGCGGCCGAGGTCAGTGACGATCGTTCCGCCGATATCAAAGAGGAAATGCACCAAGATGCACAGCCAAATATTTCCAGTGTAGAGCAGCATGACGGCGAACATACAGCCGAGGAGGAAGGTGTACCCTACCTGCAAAAGCACCGCCCCGACGTTCCCCGAGATGAGGTTCAAGAGGTGCATGGCTCCGAAGAGGGCGGCGGAGAGGAGAACGGCAAAGAGATCTCCTCCTTTCTCCCGCAACAGGGGAATCAGGAGGGCGCGGAAAAAGCTCTCCTCGAGAAGGGCAATGCCGAGGCATTTGAGGAGGAAGAGCCACAAAAGATCTACCCGCTCGATTGCGGCTTCCCCCGAGATCAAAGCGGAGAAGGGAAAGTTGACGACAGCAACGGCAAAGCAGGGGAGAACCCAGAGCAGGTGAAAGGGCCTCCACTTGGGGAGAAAACTCTCCGAAAATCCCTTCAGACACATAAAAATGAGGAGATATCCCCCCGCCGCGAGCCGAGGTACCGTTTCCCGCAGGAGAGCTTGCAGGACTTCATCGGAGATCGGGAGAAGGTCGAAGCCAAAGAGGACGATCGCCGCCGCGCAGGGAAGAAGGAGGATGAGGAGAAAAATGTCACGCCGTTTCATCTTCTTTCTCCCCGTTCGCAGCGTAATTTTCAAATAGACGCTTCAACAGATACCGATAGACAAAGAGATAGGCAACGCCGACGAGGATCAAAAGGATCGCCGTGAGCTGGGAGGGGGACAGGAAAGAGAGCCCCGAGGAGCCCCGCTCGTCGTCGCGGAAGAACTCGATGATGAACCGCCACACGCCGTAGCCGATGAGATAGATGCTCGCGTTATAGTCGCCCTTTTTCTTGAGAAGGAGAAAGACAAACGACCCCGAGAGCATGAAGAGGAAAATAGATTCGTAGAGCTGAATGGGGATCCGCTTTTCCCACGCGCCGCCGACATACATCGGGAGGCCGAATTCGCTGATCCTCCCGTAGCAGCAGCCGTCGAGCAGGCATCCGATCCGCCCGAAGGCATGGGCGAGGGCAATGCAAGGGGCGATGAGCAGGAGCATGCGGTTAAATTCCCCAATGTGCGCGCCCTTGCAGAAGAAATGGCCGAATGTGAAATAGAGAATGAGAAAGACCGCGGCCGCGCCGATGAGCCCGCCGTAAAAGGTCGTTCCGACGCCCCAGCGGAATTCGCCCGTATCGAGGAAATTGTAGAAGCTCTGAAAGAGGGCTGCAAAGAGATAGCCGCCGACGATCGCTCCGACGCTGACGCAGATGGTCAGCACGAACACGGGGTAGGAGATCCCCGCACGCCTGTACAGGGCACGGAAAAGGACCATTGCGGCAATCACACCGCAAAGGATCATCCAATAATAGAGATCGAGTCCCAAAAACACAACGTTCGGCGCCATGCAACCATTATAGCACACATTGCGCCCCCGCGCAAGAAAAAATGTGGATTTAGAGTTTATCAGCTCGGCAGCTCATC
>CANQUY010000129.1 GCA_947627125.1 uncultured Clostridia bacterium | reverse complement strand
CCCTCGACGGCAGAAAGGAAGTGCACGACGCCGTCAGAAAGACGGTGAACGGCAAGGGGAGCTTCGATATCGTCATCGAAAAGATCAAAAAGTTCGTCCGCGCGCGCGGGGACAAGCACTACTATGTGCGCGGCACCTTCACGGCGAAGAACCTCGATTTTTCCAAGGACGTCCTCTTTTTGGCCGATCAGGGCTTTGATTCCCTCTCGGTGGAGCCCGTCGTCACGGATATTCCCGAGCTCGAGATCAAGAGGGAGCATCTTCCTCAGATCGAAAGGGAGTACGAGGCCCTCTGCGACGAGTATATCAAGCGCGAAGAGGAGGGGAAGGGGTTCAACTTTTTCCACTTCAACGTGGACCTCGAGGGGGGACCCTGCCTCGAGAAGAGAGTTTCCGCCTGCGGCGCGGGGAATGAGTACTTCTCCGTCGTCCCGAACGGGGATATCTACCCCTGCCACCAGTTTGCGGGGGAGGAAAAGTGGAAGATGGGCAACGTCTTTGAGGGCAAATTAGACCCTGCGATACGGGCGCAGTTTGCCGAAAGCTGCCTCTTCACGCGGAAGAAGTGCGGGGACTGCTTTGCGAAGTTCATCTGTTCGGGCGGGTGCAATGCGAACAACTACCATTTCAACGGAGATATCAACGAGCCGTACGAAATCACCTGCGCCATGATGAAAAAGCGCATCGAGTGCGCCATGCGCGTCCTTGCCATGCGCAAAATTAAAGAAAATTAGACGAAATTTAAGAAAATGCTTGCAATTCGGCTTGACGATACAGAGCATTTCCGATATAATGTTAGGTAGTAGAATTTTCCAAAGGACTTTCGGGCGGGCTATGCCCGTGTTCCGGATAGGAGGAGGCAATGAGCAAAGTAAAATCGGCAATCTGTCTGACGCTTATGACGCTCTTGATCGCCGGTCTGTGCTTTATATGTTTTGTTTCGTTCGGCTTGCCGAACGGGATAGATACCTATAACTCCATTCTCTCGATGACAGAGAAGGACGCAGACCTCGGCATGCGTTACGGCGGGACAGATGACCATAGCGACAGATATTTGGGCGGCGGCTATACGGCCGTCTATTATCCCGATGGCGTCATTTCTGCTGAGGAATTCGAACTTGAATTCAACAGCCACGATAAGTACGACAATACGTACGATCCCGACCTTCAAGACATCCTTCGCTACGAAAAAGTCGGCAATCTCTATTTCGACAGCGACAAGATCAAGAGCGCCAACAGCAGCGGCGCATATGAGCCCAACGACGACTTCAAGGAACAGTTCCAAAAAGCCGTAGAGCTCTTTACCGCAAGATATGAGGCTCTGCACCTCGAGGACGTGAGAGTCAGCGTGTTCGACGGATATGCCGTGCGCGTGTTTGTGCCCCAGAGCGATACGGCGGCTCTCGAGCCCCTGTCCTACACGGGCGAATTCACCGTGAAGTACGGCTCCGACGTGGACAGCGCAACGACGATCATGCCCGCCCGCACCACGGAGAGCATCAACGACTATATCAAGGGCGCCTACTCGAGAGCGGGGGCCGACGGCACCAACTACGTCGTCATCGACTTCACCGCAAAGGGCAGGGAAGCGCTTGCCAAGGCCTCCGACGGGGCTGCGGATTCCTCCGCAACGGCCTTTTTCCAGGTGGGCGAGAACTCCGCGCTCCAGCTGACCGTGAGCGAAAAGATCGATCAGGACAGCCTCTATATCTCCAACGGGCAGTTCACGGAGATTTCGGCGAAGTCCTCGGCCGTTCTCATAGATACGGCGGTCAACGGCGCGCAGACGGAGCTCGTCTTTGAGATGGCGGAAACGAACGTCAGCCGCGCCCTGTACGGCGAGAATTCCCTCATGTGGATGTACATTGTGTTCGGCGTGTTCTTTGCCGCGATGGCCGTGTTCTTCTTCGTGAGATATCACCTTCTCGGATTTGCGCACCTGTACACATATCTTCTGTTCCTCTGCGCAGCAGTGCTGTGCGTCTGGGCGATCCCCTTCCTCACGCTCAGCGTCGAAACGTTCACCGCATTCATGCTGACGTCCCTGCTCCTCTGCGTGAGCAACGTCGCCGTGTTTGAAAAGGCCAAGGCCGAGTATGCCACGGGCAAGACAATGGTTTCCTCCGTCAAGACGGGGTATTCCAAGAGCTTCTGGAATCTCTTCGACCTGCACATTGTGCTCGCCCTTGCGGGATTCTTCACCTTCTTTGTGGCATTGCCCGCTCTGAGCTCCTTTGCCTTTGTGTTCGGCCTCACGGCTGTGTTCTCCGGGCTCGGCTCGCTCCTCATCAACCGTTTCAACTGGGCGATCCTCATGGCCTACACTCCCAAGAAGGGCGCCTTCTGTAACTTCAAGAGGGAGGAAACCGAAGATGAATAATCGTAAACCGTGGAAACTTCTTCCCGTATGGCTTGCGCTCTCCGCAGTCATCATCATTGCGGGTATCATTTTGATGGCGCTGCTCGGCTTCAACACCGCGGCCGAACTGCCCGAGAATACCCAGTTTGAAGTCAAATACAACATCATCGTCATCAACGATGAGGACATGCAGAATACCCTCGAGGGTTACTGCGAAGAGGTGTTCGAGAGCAATCATCTCACCGTCTGCGACATGAGAAAGACGCAGGGCACGGGGGACGCGCAGGACAGAGATGCATTCCTGTTCTACTTCACCGAGCCCGTGTCTGCCGAAACGCAGGAGGCCGTCAAGACGCAGCTCGCTGCAAAGATCGCCGCGAATGATGCCCTCAAGGGCGACTATGTGGACATCTACACCGCATGGCACACCGAATCGGTCACGACGACGGCGGGCTATGTATGGCGCGGCGCGATTGCCGTCGGTATCGTCGTAGCTCTCGTGTATCTCGGGATCCGCTTCGGGATCGGCAGCGCTCTCACGGGCCTCGCGCTCTCCGTGCACGGTTCGCTCTTCACGCTCGCCGTGCTCGCGATCGCACGCATTCCCGTGTATGTCACGGCTCCCGTGTTCTACGCGGCGGTTGCGGCTCTCCTCTCCCTTGCGTTCTGGCTCATCTATTGCATGAAGCTGCGCACGCTCAAGAAGGAATCGCAGGCCCCCGTCGATGCGGAAACCGCCATCGAAACCGTCTACGGGGAAACATGGAAATGGACCGCCGTTCTCGCAGGCGTCGTCGCGGCCGCTGTGCTCCTCTTGGGGCTCCTTGCGACGGCGGGCGTCAGAGCGATGGTTCTGCCTCTCCTCATTCCCGTTCTCGCGGCCGTCTATCAGAGTTATCTCTTGGGCCCCGCGATCCATGTCCACGTCATGCGGGCATTCGGTAAACTCTCGCGTGGCAATAAAACGAAGTATGTCGGCAAGGAAAAGAAGGCCGACAAGTAAGGAACAAGGCAAACAGGCGGCGGGAGGATCTCCCGCCGTTTTGCAATCTGACTAAAAGTATACGGAAATAGTATGAAACGTCTTGTGAAGGAGTACGAGTTCACTCCCGAACAACTGAATACCGTAAGGGAACTTGCAAACAGGCTGTATCTCACCGAAACGACGGCCTCCCTTCTCTATGCCCGCGGCATGGACACGGAGGAGAAGATGCGCGCCTTTCTATCCCCGGGGAAGAAGCATTTCCTCTCTCCCTTTTTGATGAAGGGCATGAAGGAGGCCGTAGAGCTCATCACGCAGGCGAAGGAGGAGGGGTGGAACGTCGCGGTGTTCGGCGATTACGACGCGGACGGCGTCGGCGCGTGCGCCATTCTCTCCCGCGCGCTGAGGGCATTCGGTATCGAGCCCTATCTCTATGTGCCCGAGCGGGCGGAGGGGTACGGCCTCAACGAAAAGGCCATAGACCGCATCTTTGATGAGTTTCTGCCCGACCTCTTCATCACCGTGGACTGCGGCATCTCGAATGCCGACGTCGTGGAGTATATCAAGGAGCAGGGGGCCTACGTCATCGTCACCGACCACCACGAACTGCCCGAAGTTCTCCCCGACTGTATCGTCGTCAATCCGAAACTCAAGGACGACTATCCCTTCGACAATCTCTGCGGCGCGGGGGTGGCCTTCAAGCTGGCCTGCGCCCTTCTTGGCGAAAAGGCGTATGCATATTTGGACTTTGCGGCCCTCTCGACGGTGGCGGACAGTGTGCCGCTCCTCGGGGAGAACCGCGATATCGTGGCGGAGGGGCTGAAACTCATTCAAAAGAGCCCCCGTCCCGCCTTTGAGGCGCTGTTGCAGAAGTCGGCCGACATCACGGCGCAGACGCTCGCTTTCACCCTCGCGCCCCGCATCAACGCCGCCGGCAGAATGGGGGACGCAAAGGCCGCCCTCCGCCTCTTTACGACGGAGATCGTGGAAGAGGTCGCTCCCCTCGCCGAAAAACTCAACCTATACAACGCCGAACGCCAACGCTGCTGTGATGAACTGTATGCGCGCGTTTCAGCGGCCGCAAGGGCAGAAGGGGCGTACGGCAACGTCATCATGCTCGCGGGGGAGGATTGGAATGCGGGCTTTGTCGGCATTGTCGCCGCCCGTATCGCCGAAGAATTCTCCCGCCCCGCCCTTCTCTTCGTGCGCCATGGCGACACGCTTCGGGGCAGTGCGAGGAGCATCGACGCCGTGAATATTTTCGAGGCTTTAAAGGCATGCTCGGAATATATTGAGGAATTCGGCGGGCATGCGCAGGCGGCG
>CANQUY010000128.1 GCA_947627125.1 uncultured Clostridia bacterium | reverse complement strand
CTCCTCTCGGAGTACAATATTACGGACAGCGCACGGGCGATTCAGGAATATGTAGACGAAATTTCAAATTGGTATGTTCGCAGGGGGCGTGACCGCTATTGGGGAAGCGAAATGACAGACGATAAGGCGGCGGCGTATACGACCCTATACCATGTCCTCGTCACCCTTTCCAAGCTCCTCGCCCCGTACATGCCCTTCATGGCAGAGATGATCTATCAGAACATGGTGCCCGCATTTTATCCCGACGCGCCCGTTTCGGTGCATCTGTGCGACTTCCCCGCAGCGGATCAGGCATATGAGGACCCCGCGCTCGAGGAGGGCATGGCGGAAGTTCTCAGGATCGTGGAACTCGGCAGGAGCGCAAGGAACCTCGGCGGGATCAAGAACCGCCAGCCGCTCTCCGAAATGCTCGTCGCAAGCGATACCCCGCTCGAACTCCACGGCGAACTCGAGGCCGTCGTGCTCGACGAACTCAACGTGAAGAAGTTTGTCAAGGCGGACGGGTCGGACGCGCTCATTCGCTATACCCTCAAGCCGCAGATGCGCACGCTCGGTCCCAAGTACGGCAAAAAGCTCAAGGATATCGGCGAATTCTTAAAGACCTGCGATGCACAGGCCGTCGTCGAGGCCGTGAGGGGCGGCGGAACGTACACTGTCGATCTCGGCGGGGAAGTCGTGCTCGCCGAGGAGGATCTGCAGATCTTCACCGAATCGGCTGCGGGCTATGCCGTCGCGCAGGACAGGGGGCTCACCGTCGCGCTCAAGACGGAGCTCAACGAACAGCTTCTCTTTGAGGGCTGCGAGAGGGAGCTCGTCAGCAAGATCCAGACCATGCGGAAGGAGGCGGGATTCGAGGTCACCGATCGGATCGCCGTCTACTACGTTGCCGAGGGACGGGCGCAGAGAGCGCTCGAACAGGGCGGCTTTGCGGGAGATGTGCTCGCCGAGAAGATCGCCCCGCAGGACGGAATGCAGGGCTTCACGCGGGAGCAGGACATCAACGGCGACAAGGTGACCCTCACCCTCGTCAAGATGAATTAAAATGTACAAAATCTCCGCCCATTCTCGGGCGGAGATTTTGCTTGTATTGGGACGCTCTCCAAGTGGGAGCCGAGGGGGCGGGGCTGGGCGGCGTCATGCTGAGAAGGGGAGCGGAACGTAGTCTGCGAGAGCCGTACCGAAGCATCTCGCCGCAAATTTTGCACACGCCCCGCGAGATTCTTCGGGTCAATTTGTCGGACTTCGTTCCTTCTCCGTTTCTCAGAATGACGCGGGGGTGCATCTTGCCGCATTGTGTCCGCATACGCCCCGCGAGATTCTTCGGGTCAATTTGTCGGACTTCGTTCTTTCTCCGTTTCTCAGAATGACGCGGAGCGGGATGAGGAGGCGCCCTCGCTGCCCCTTTTAGGGGAAGTGGCCCGTAAGGGCCGAAGGGGTTCAAAAACCCCTCAGTCACTGCGTGACAGCTCCCCTAAGAGGGGAACCTCTACGAAGTCAATGCCCCCTCCTTGAGAGGGGGCAGATGCTATTTGGTCAGTTGTTCGATGGCCTTTTCGTAGATATTCAAGAGCAATTCCACGCGCTCGAGGGTGATATATTCGTCGGGTTGGTGGATGACCGCCTCGTCGCCCGGCATTTCGGGGCCGAAGCCGACGCCGTTTTTGAGCGCTCTCGCATACGTCCCGCCGCCGATCGCGATGGGCTCCGCTTTCGTCCCCGTGCATTCCTCATAGACGGAGAGGAGTGTCTGCACGAGGGGGCTGTTCTTGTCGTGATAGAGCGGGGCCTGGTGGTGGAGCGTTTCATACTTCACGCCGAGAAGGGCGAGCTTTTCGTGCACTTTCTCCACGGGGAAGGTCGCAGGATAGCGGATATCGCAGACGATCTGCAGTTCCCCCTTGCGGTATTTGATGAGGTCGGGGGAGAGGGTGAGCTTGCCCGTTTCGTCCTCGAGCTCGGTGAGGCCGAACCGATCGTCAAAGAGGTCGGCAATGACCGCCGCGATCGTTTCGTTCTGCTTGGCGAAATATTCAAGCACGGGGCGGATGGCGTTGACGCCCTTTTCGGGGGTGGAGCCGTGCGCGCTCTTGCCCCTTGCGACGATCTTTTTATTTCTGACTTCCATGCCGCATGCGAGGACGCGCTTTTTGCTCAGAGAGTGCGGGAACGCCTCGCAGGTATCGCACACCATATTGGCGCTCGTGCCGCCCTCGAGGAAGGAGAAGGGGGCATTTTCGAGGGGATAGTGTAGCCGCACGTGCAAGATCCCCTTTTCCGCATAGATGACGGGGAAATCGGCGTCGGGGGAGATCCCTGTTTCGGGGAGCTTGGCAACGCGGGAGTAATACTCGATGCATTTCCAGCCGCTCTCCTCATTGCAGCCGACGATAAGTTTCACCGTTTTGTTGGGGACAAACCCTCTGTCTTTGAGGGCTTTCATGGCGAAGAGGGTGCAGATGGCGGGGCCTTTGTCGTCCATGGCGCCGCGGCCCCAGATCTTTCCGTCTTGAACGATCCCGCCGAACGGGGGCTTCGTCCAGCCGTCCCCCGCGGGAACGACGTCGAGGTGGCAGAGAATGGCGAAGGGTTCGCCTTGGCCGAACAGGACTTCCCCCGCATAGCCGTCATAATTGTGCGTCTTAAAGCCGAGCTTTTCCGCGAGAGAGAGAAAATGGTTAAGACAATCATAGGCTCCTTTTCCGAAGGGCATTTTTGCCGAGTGACTTGCAGCAGATGAATCGAAGCGGATGCTCTCGCAAATGGCGTCAACCGCTTCGTGAAAATAGTGAGGCATAAATTTCTCCCGTATGGAACTGTACAAATAAATATTTTATCATAGTAAAGGAGAATTGTCAAGTAGGGGGATATCGAAAAAAACAGAAAAAATTTCCGAAACCTTTTGCAAACTTCTTCAGAATATGGTACAATGAAAAAAAGACGGACGGGAGGGCTCCATGAAGGGCGAAAACAGATTATCCGACATTTTATCACGCAAGAATTTTCTGGAACGTCTTTCCAAGTGGCTGGTGCTGTCCGTTCTTGCGCTCGTCGGGGTCATCGTCACCGTGCGGAGCTGGCGGGAGGTCTACGCGGGTTTCCCCGCATGGTATTTCGTGCTCCCCGCCGTCGTCCTGCTCATCGCCGAAAACGCCGTCAAAATGTGGGCGGTGAAGAAATATACCCACAAGATCCCATTCTACGCCATTGATATCTTCCTCCTGCTCATCATCACGATCTTTACGGACGGAATGCTCATTTCCACCTTCTATATCGCCATTCTGTCCGAATTTTATATCGGGCAGGAGTCCCTCTCGGGGAACATTGCAATGGGGGCGTCGAGCATCGGCATCTTTCTCATCACGCTCGTCGTTTCGGGCTACTTCCGCGGCGGCGAGATCGTGAATTTCTTCGCCATCGTTTCGAGCGCATTCAACGACCTCATCCTCCTCGTCCTGCACTTCCTCATCGTCAACTTCGCCATTCAGATCTGGAGAAAGAACAGGGAACTCGACGAGGCCATGAAGGAACTCTCGGAGAGCAACAGGGAGCTCAAACGGCTCAACGAGGAGCACAGGGCCCTCGCGATTTTGGAGGAACGCCAGCGCATTGCCAAGGATATTCACGATACGGCGGGGCACTCCATCACGACGGTCATCATGCAGACGGAGGCGGCGCGGCTCGTCGTCGATAAGGACCCCGAGGACGCCAAGAAGAAGATCACGGCTGCCAATTTGCAGGCACGGCACGCGCTGGAGGAACTCAGAGAGAGCGTACATTTGCTCTCGGGCTCCGCCAAGAGCATGAGCCTCAAGGAGAGCTTGCTTGCCGTGGCGCGGGAATCCATGGAGGGGACGGATATCACCGTCCGTTGTTCGGTGGAGGACATCGAGGTGAACGACGCAAAGCGCAGGTTTCTCTGCAATACGCTGAAGGAGGGGATCTCCAACGGCCTGCGGCACGGGGGCGCGACGGCGTTTCTGTTTGAACTCAGAAGGGAGGGAAACGACGCCGTGTTCGATCTCTCCGACAACGGCTGCGGCATGGCACAGGAGGACCTGAAAGAGGGATTCGGCCTCTCGGGTATGCGTGCGCGGACGGAGGCGCTCGGCGGCAAGATAGAATTTGTGACGGAGAAGGACGAAGGGTTCGAGATCCATATCACCCTTCCCATTGAAGGAAAGAGGACGGGAGAAGAGAAATGAAGATCAAGATATTACTTGCAGACGATCAGGCAATTTTGGCGGACGGCATCAAGAGCGTGCTCTCCTCGAGCGAGGAACTGGAGGTCGTGGGGATCGCGTCCAACGGGTTCGAGGCGGTGGAACTTGCCGCAAAGACGCGGCCGGACGTCATCCTGATGGATATCCGCATGCCCAAGATGAACGGGGTCATCGCGACGAAGGAGATCAAGGAGAAGTTCCCCGAGATGAAGGTCATCGTGCTGACGACCTTTGACGACAGCGAATATATTTTAGGGGCCATCAACAACGGGGCGAGCGGGTATCTTCTGAAGGACACCTCCGCCGCGGCCCTCATCGACGCCATCAAGAACGCCTACGCGGGGGACACCATTCTTCCCGCAAAGATCGCAAAGCGCATCGCCGACGCCGCCAAGATGGTCACGAGCGACAGGGAGATACGCCTCAAGCGCAAGTTCGGCTTTTCGGACAGGGAAGTGGAGATCGCGCTCATGATCTACGAGGGGTTCACGAACAAGCAGATCGCCTCCGCTTTGAAGCTGACGGATGGCACGGCGCGGAACTATATTTCGGCCATTTACGAGAAGCTCGGCGCGGCGTCCCGCACCGAGGCGGCGGAAGTGATGAAGAGGACC
>CANQUY010000127.1 GCA_947627125.1 uncultured Clostridia bacterium | reverse complement strand
TATTGACGACAATGATGAGTTTGAGCCCGAGTTCGAGCGCCTTCTGCGTGACAAACCGCGTCTGCGGCATGGGCCCCTCGGCGGCGTCCACCAAGATGAGAACGCCCGAAACCATCTTCAGCGACCGCTCGACTTCACCCGAGAAATCGGCGTGGCCGGGGGTATCGACAATGTTGATCTTCACACCTTTATAGTGGATGGACGTATTTTTGGCAAGAATGGTGATGCCGCGCTCCCGCTCGAGGTCGCCCGAGTCCATGACCCGTTCCTCAACGACTTGATTTTCGCGGAAAGTACCCGCCTGCTTCAACATTTGATCGACCAAAGTCGTCTTGCCGTGGTCAACGTGCGCAATGATAGCAATGTTCCGTAAATCTTCTCTGACCATAGTAACCTCTTGAATTCCACAGGTGATTATAATACATCTGCCCAAAAAACACAACAAAAAAAAGGGCATTTCCAAGAAAAAACACCTGAAGCCCATTGGCTTCAGGTGTTTTTTTTTAGGAGATGTTTGCTTCAGTCCTTAAAATAACCGATGTTGCTACCGCAATCCGATTTAAAAGTGAGATTGCAAATGGACGCGACTAATCCATAAATTCCGAATGTGATTATACTGAGGAAGAAGTAGGCACAGGTTCTGGACTTCCACCCATTAGGTTTCAGACCCGTATGGTTGATGATGAAGCTTCCGATAAAGCCAAGGAAAAATGTCAATAAAAAACGCGCAAGATTGTTGTTATCCATAAATACACCTCTTGTAAAAGTTTGATACTGAAATTATATCAGGTCTTTTGACCTAAGTCAAGTCTTTTGACCTGATTTTTTGTAAAATTTTTTTATGTGGTATATTGATATAATTCGTCAGGTCTTACAGGAAAAAGAACTTAGCCAACAGGAGTTTGCCGATATACTTGGAGTAAACCAAACAACAGTCAGTCAATGGCTTTTGGGAAAAAAGAAACCGGGCTATGATAGCATTTTATTGCTGTATGAGAAATTCGGCATAGAGCCGAATCTGTTATTTGGCGTTGAAAAATAATTTATACACAAAAAAGCGTCCTCTTACGGAAAGAAGGCGCTCTGATTCTTTATATTTTACAGAACAGTTGTGTTCCGATACAGACAGAACCGTATCGCGTAGCCATTGTCCTCAACGGGATCGCTCTCGGAAATGCATGCAAAGTTTGGATCTGCGTCGAGGTCGGGGACAAAGACGTCCGCACCGCCGTCGGCATCCACTTTCGTCACAAGAATCTCACTGCAGTAGGGAATCAAAACCCTGTAAACGCTTGCCCCGCCGATGACATAGACGTCGTCGGGCGGGTATTTTTTGAGTTCGGAAAAGAGCTCATCAAGATCGTGAACGGTCACGGTCCCCTCGATATCCGTCGGCGAAAGGACAATATTGATGCGATCTTTCAAGGGTTTTGCATGCGGGAAGGATAGGAGCGTATTCAGCCCCATGACAACGACTTTTCCCGTCGTCGTTTCACGGAAGAATTTCATATCCTTGGGGAGCGAAAACATCAATCCGTTGTTTTTCCCGATCCCCCAACGCTTGTCACAGTGAAAAATCGCCTTCATTTTGGGCTTTTCTCCTCTATTATGTCAGACATAGTACTATGCAAAATGGCAAAAAATCAAATTGCAACGGGAATTTTCTTGTCGAGAGGATGGTATTCATACCCCTCTAACTTGAAGGAGTCGACCGTAAAATCGTAGAAATTTTTGATATCGGGGTCAACGGTGAGCTTGGGCGCGGGCAGAGGCTCCCTATCTATGATCTCCTTGACGATATCCACATGGCGGTCGTAGATATGGGCATCCGCGATGACGTGGACGAGCTCCCCCGCCTTGAGCCCGCTCACCTTAGCAAACATGATGAGAAGGACGGCGTACTGCACGACGTTCCAGTTATTTGCGGTCAGCACGTCGTTGGAGCGTTGGTTCAAAATGCCGTTGAGCGTATCCCCCGAAACGTTGAAGGTCATGGAGTAGGCACACGGATACAGGTTCATTGCGTGCAGATCGTTGAAATTATAGAGGTTGGTCATGATCCTGCGCGATGCGGGGTTATTTTTTAAATCAAAGAGAACGCGGTCAACTTGGTCGAACACCCCCTCCGCATACATCGACTTCTGTGCGAGCTGATAGCCATAGGCCTTGCCGATACTGCCGCTTTCGTCCGCCCAGCTGTCCCAGATATGGGAATGCAGGTCATGAATGTTGTTGCTCTTTTTCTGCCAAATCCATAAAATTTCGTCGATACAGCTCTTGAAAGCGGTACGGCGGAGGGTCAAAATGGGAAATTCTTCCTGCAAATTATAGCGGTTGACGATCCCGAACTTCTTGACCGTGTGGGCGGGCGTTCCATCGTCCCAATGCGGGCGGACCTTCAGATTCGTGTCCCAAACGCCGTTTTCGAGAATCTCTTTGCAGTTTTCTATAAAAACCAGATCTGCCTTGCTCATTTGTATCTCCTTGGGGCTTACATTGCCGCGCCGATCCTCGCTTTCGTTTCTTCTTCCCCTAAAATTTGCTGGATCGTCCAGAGGTCGGGCGTGTTTGCCTTGCCCGTCGTCGCAATGCGCAGAACTTCCGCAACGTCGGCAACGCTGCCCCGATATGCCTCGGGGGACGCCTTGTAGTCCTTCATCTCCGCCGCGAAGCCGTTTTCGGCGGCGATCTCCTTGATCTTTGCAAACCATGCCTGCGAATCGTCCGCCGGGTCATATTTCGCAAGGAATCCCTCCAAAATTGTCCTCTTCGTTTCCCCATCCACGCGGTATTCCTCGTAGGAAGCAGGTTTCTCAAAGAAATATCTGATGAAATCCATGGCCTGTGAGGCGGTGGTAAAGTCTTTTCTGCGCTTCTTTCCGCCGATGCCCATGCAGAGGGTCAGAACTTTGAGCATCTTATCTCTGTCCTCAAAATACCCCTTTTGCGCCTCTGTGCCGAACTCATCCGCCCAAGATTTCAAGAAATCGAACATTTCTTCTGCGGAAAGTTTGGAGAGCTCGTTCTTAGAGATATCGTTGAGCTTGTCGATATCGAACAGGGTCCCGCTCTTCGACATCTTCTCGGCCGTAAATTTGAACTCCTCGAGCGGCTTTTCGGGATTCTTCAGATACCACTCCTCGAAATTGGAATTGAGAAGGGTGAGCATATAGACCTTGACGGCCCTTGCATAGTACCCCTCCTTGCGGTAGAATTCGAGAGAGAGCTCGGGGTCCTTGCGCTTGGAGAGCTTGCGCCGCGTATCTCCGTCCTGTTTCATGAGGGAGCAGTTGTGCCCGTAGCGGGGCCGCTCGAAACCAAGCACGTCGAAGAGTTCGATATGAATGGGAAGGGAGGCGAGCCACTCCTCGCCGCGGATGACGAGGGTCGTGCGCATGAAATGGTCGTCAATAGCATGGGCGAAGTGATAGGTCGGAATGCCGTCAGACTTCAGGATGACGACATCCTGATCGTTCTCGGTGACAGTGATCTCTCCCTTGATGGCGTCGCGGAATTTGATCTTGTTCTCGGGGTTCCCCATGGACTTCAGGCGGATGACAAAGGGCTTGCCCGCGTCGAGATTTTTGTAGATCTCCTCTTCGGAAAGGTTGCGGCAGCGGGCATATTTGCCGTAATAGCCCGTGATCTCCTTCTTTGCCGTCTGTTCCTCGCGGAGCTTTGTGAGCTCTTCCTCGGTGCAGAAACAGGGGTACGCCCTGCCGATCTCGATGAGATGTTTGACAAAAGCACGGTAGATTTCGGCACGTTGGCGTTGGTACCACGGCGCATAGGTGTTATCGCCGTCGATCTCGGCGCCCTCGTCGAACTTGATATCGAAGTAGCGGAGCGCATTCTTGACGGCCTCCACGGCCCCCTCCACCTTGCGCTTTAAATCGGTATCCTCGATGCGAAGGTACAGAATGCCCCCGCTCTGATGGGCGATCCGCTCGTTTACGATCGCGGCAAAGAGATTGCCGAGATGGATGAATCCCGTCGGCGAAGGCGCAAGACGGGTCACCTGCGCGCCCTTGGGAAGATCGCGCGGCGGATATTTCTCTTCATAGGATGCAAGGGAAGGATATTCCCCGGGCAGAAGCCTCTCTGCCAATGCTTTATAGTCCATAGTGATCTCCTTCATAGTTATAATAATCTTAATGTTTCGGGGGAGAGTTCGGCAAGGCCGTTCTCAATGTCATGAACGAGCGAAACCGCCGCGGAGAGCTTGGGCGTTTCCACACGCAGCCGTTCCCCCGCCCTGACGACGGCTCCCGCGACAAAATCGACGTCGCACCGCCTCCCCGCCTCAATGTCCTTGAGCATGCCTGAGCGGATATTCCGATGTTTTTTCATCGCAAACGGCAAAAGGATGCCCGCAAACGGGCTTTTGAAGAGCTTGCCGATGTCGTGACCGTTTTGCACCAGCGTCCTGCAGCCGTCCGCTTCCGCAACGGTGACCGTTTCCCGCATGAGCGCAAGGACGAGTTTTTTATGCTTTTTGGAGAGTTCTCCGAACGTGAGGCCCGAAATTGCCGAGAGCGTGGAGAGCGAGGCATTGACGACGAGCTTAGAATAGCGGATCTCCTTTAAATTTCCGACGGTGACCCGTATCCCGCTCCCTTCCAGGAGAGAAGCAAGCTCTTCCGTCCTTTCGCCGTTGCCGTATGCGCCGAGCGCAAGATGATATTCTTCGGAAGTCACTCTGACCCTGCCCGCTTCAACAAGCTCCGCACCCCAGCCGAGTGCCGCGCCGTAAACCCTGTGCGGGCCCAAAATTTTCGCCAAATTCTCCTCGGGAAGGCCGTTTTGGACGGTCACAAGAGCGCCGTCTTTGGCCAAAAAGGGAGACAGAAACCGTGCGACTGCGTCATT
>CANQUY010000126.1 GCA_947627125.1 uncultured Clostridia bacterium | reverse complement strand
ATTATATCTATTTGAACGGCCACGAGGGCATGATCTTCCCCATCGTTTCGGGGCAGAAGATCATGCCCTCGTGGCCGTTCAAATAGATATAATCGCGGAGGGTCTTGATGCGGTCGAGGGTGCGGGAGAAGGCGACGCCGCGGGTTTCCTTGCCCTGCGTTGCGGGGTGAAAGACAATGCGTCTGCCCCCCATCTGCCGTGCCGCGGATGCGCTGTCGAGCACATAACCGTAAGATTTTGCGGCCATTTCGTCGTCGGGATTGGCAAAATTGATGAAGTACGGGGCATGGACAGAGATCTCAACGCCCTCGCTTTCAAAGGCATCCTTGATGGACGCGGCTTTCTTTTCGGACATTTTGACGCCGCGGCCGAAGGAATATTCAAAGCAATCGAGGCCGTGTTCCCTGACAAATTTTGCAGACTCCTCGGTGTGTTCATAGCCTGCCGCATAGAAACTCTCGCAGTTTCCGCTCGGACCGAATTTTATCATAGTGTAACTCCTACAAGTTGAAAATTTAAAATTGAAAATTGTGGTGGAGGCAATTTTATACGGAAACATTCTAATAACGTCATGGTGAGCTCCGTCGAACCATCACCTTATGATTGCTGCGGTGACCCTTCGACTACGCTCAGGGTGACGTGATTGAGAACGGCGGATAGGGTGACGTGCTGAGCCTTCATTCAAAGCGTAGCGATGAATCCCGTTGAACCAACGGACTTCCGTGCGTTTTATGGGATCCTTCCCCTTCGGCTTCGCTCAGGGTCAGGATGAGCGCGCGGGGCAGGGTGACGTGATTGAGAATGGCGGGACGGGGTGACGGGCACGCACGGGAGCCTGTGGCGGCGTCATACTGAGCGCAGGCGGGAAATATCGCGCTCGAGTTGGGACTTGAGCGCCTCGGCAGAGGAAAATTTCTCAATGCCGCGGTAGAATTCCATTGGGTAGACGGCAACCTCCGCGCCGTAGAGGTCCCCCGAAAAGCCGTCTAAATATGCCTCGATCTTCCGCTCCTCAACGCCGAACGTCGGGCGCGCACCGATGTTGACGATGGTTGGGAAATTCCCCTTCGGGGTCCTGCACAGCCCCCCATACACGCCGTCGGGCGGGAGAAGTTTCTCCTTGGGGACGGAGAGGTTGAGCGTGGGAAAGCCGTACGTTCTCCCCACCTCTCTGCCGTGCTCCACCGTGCCGCCGATAAAATATCCGTCGCCGAGCATGGCGTTGAGGCGGGAAAGCTGTTTCTCCCCGAGCAGCCGCTTGCAGGCGGAAACGGAAACCTTCTCCCCCCTCTCCTTCACGATCGGAAGAACGGAAACGGGGCAGGGCGCGAGGCGTTTTAAGAGGTCGGGCGTGCCGAGAGCATCCTTGCCGAAGCGGAAATCCTCGCCGCAGAGAATGTTGCCGACGGGGATGAGCGCAAAGAGCCCACTCAAAAACTTCTCGGCGGAAAGCGACATGACCTCTTCCGTCAAATCAAGTTCCAAAAGGTAAGATATCCCCGCCTGTTCAAAGAGAAACCGCCGCTCTTCTTTTGTAAAGAGCTCTTTTCCTTTTCCGCCGAACATTGTCGTGAGCGCAACGGGCAGGCCGCACTCTTTTGCCGCGGCAAGGAGGGCTCTGTGGCCGAGGTGGAGGCCGTCGAATCCGCCAAGGACGAGGGTGAAGGTCGTTGCCCACCCCCCTACCCCCCTCCTCGGGAGGGGGCAAGAGGAAGAGCCGCTCGGGAGGGGGCAAGATATGGCTCCCCCCTCGGGGGGAGCTGTCACCGCAGGTGACTGAGGAGGGGCGATGGAAAACGAACGGATCAGCATAATTTTTTGTCGGGGCGAAGGAGGCCCGCCTCCACAATGCCCGTGCCGTAAAACTTCCCGCCGCGGTAGAGTTTGTACATGCCGTCCGCTCTCTCCGTCGGCACATGCACGCCGTGGAAGAAGCGTTCGTCGGTGACTTCGATGCTTTCAAAGGGCAGAACGCTCTCCGCGGAGATCAGATAATCTTGAATGTTCTCGGGCGTGAGTTCGTCGAGCATCACAGTGGTTTCCACCTCAAAGGGACCCGCGGCCTCGCGGATGAGCCGCGTCATATACGCGCCCGTCTGCATCGCTTCCCCCATGTCGCGGGCGAGGGAGCGGATATAAGTTCCGCCGCCGCAGACGATCCTGAACTCAAATTCGCTCTCCGAAACTTGCCGCACGAGGCGGAGCGATGAGATCTTCACCTTCCGCGCGGGGAGCTCCACTCCCTTCCCCTTGCGGGCAAGTTCGTAAGCGCGTTTGCCGTCCACGCAGATGGCGGAAAAGGCGGGCGGACGCTGTAAAATTTCCCCCGTAAATGTCGGCACAATTTCCTCGACGAGCGATTTTGGGGGTACCATGCCCGCGACCCTCACCTCAGATTCTCTGTCGAGCGTGTCCGACGTGAAGCCAAAGCGGAAGCGGGCGAGGTACGTCTTTTCCTTTCCCAAAAAGTAGTCGAAGAGGCGCGTTGCATTGCCCGCCCCGATGGGAAGCACCCCCTCCGCCAAGGGATCGAGGGTGCCCATGTGCCCGCAAGGGGTCCCCGTCAGCCGCTTCAGACGGTTGACGCAGTATGCGGAGGAGATGCCCTCCCGCTTGTAAATGTTGAAAAATCCTGTCATGTTTCAATGTATTGCGATACTGTGAAGGAGAGCCTGTCGAGCACCTCCTCCTCTTCTCCGAAGAGCATGCAGCCCGAGGCGAGGATATGTCCGCCGCCCCCGAACACGCGGGCGATCTCGTTGACGTTGACGTCGCGGGAGCGGAAAGAAACTTTGTATTGCCCCCGCTTCACCTCCATGATGCAGACGGAAACGGCGACGGTGTCGATCTCGAGCGCAAAGTCAACGATCCCCTCCGTCGCGTCCTGCCCGAGGCCGTACTTTTGGAGCATGCCGTCCCTCACGATCGCAACGGCGAGCTTGCCGTCCAAAAAGTAGCGGAGCTTTGCGATCGTTTCCGCATAGAGATCCGCCCGCGCCTTGCTCTTTTTTTTGAACGCCTCGTAGCTGATCTTGCCGACGTCCGCTCCCGCCTCCGTGCATGCCGCGGCGGTGAGAAAGGTTTCTTTCCCCACGTCGCCATGGGAGAAGGAACCCGAATCGGTGATAAGTCCCGTCAACAATGCCTCGGCCATTTCCGTGTCGATCTTTCCGCCGAGCGCAAGTATCAATTTGTAGATATTTTGGCAGTTGGAGGAGCACTCCTCAACGTAGTTGTAGCGGCAGAAACGGCTGTTCGAGGTGTGATGATCGATATTCACCGTGACCTTCTTGCGCATGCTCCGCCGAAAGAGCTCCTGCAGAAGTCCGAGGCGGTTCTCCGCACTCACGTCCACAAGGATGAATGCCTCCGCCTCGAAGGAGGGAAACGTTCTGATCTTTTCCACCCCTTTCAGAAAGAAGAAACGTTCGGGGATGGGAGCCTCGTTCAATATCTCCGTTCTGACGCCCGCCATAGAAAGAGCGCGGCCGAGCGCCAACGCACTTCCCAACGTATCGCCGTCGGGACGCATGTGGGTGAAGATGACCGCGCTTTTCAATGTTTTGAGTACTTTAGAGATTTCCCCGATACTGTTCATGACTCATCCTTGTGAATTTTGGCAAAGAGCTCGTCCATCTTCGAGCCGTATTCCATGCTCTCGTCGAAGAAAAAGGTAAGAAAGGGAACGGTGCGCATGCGCATGACCCGTGCGAGTTCCTTCCTCACAAAACCCGCGTTCTCCTTGATGAGGGCAAACGTCCTTTTTTTCTCCTCCTCGGGCGCATAGATACTGAGATAGATCTTCGCCGTCTTTAAATCGGGGGCGACGTCCGCCTCCGTCACGGAGATGATGCCCTTGAGATCGGGTTCCTTGTTCTTTAGGGAGCCCGAGAGAATGGCGGAGATCTCCTTTTGGTATTCGCTGTTCAGCCTGTCGGTACGCTTCACTGCTTGATCTCCTCCATGACGTAGCACTCAATGTAGTCGCCGATGCGGATCTCGTTGAAACCGTCGATTGCACAGCCGCATTCCATACCCGCCGACATCTCCTTGACTTCGTCCTTATAGTGCTTGAGCGTCTTGACGTTGCCCTCGACGATCATCACATTGTCGCGGTAGATACGGAGCTTGCCGCCGCGGATGAGCTTTCCTTCCTCGACGAGGCAGCCCGCGACGGTGCCCACGCCCGTGATCTGGAAGGTTTCCTTGACCTCCGCCTTCCCCATATAGACTTCCCTGAACTTGGGGGAGAGCATGCCCTTGAGCGCGGCTTCCATATCGTCGAGAAGTTCATAGATGATGCGGTATTGCCTGACGTCGACGTGGGAACGCTCGGCAAGCGTCTTGGCCTTGCTGTCGGGACGGACGTTGAAGCCGATGACGATGGCGTTCGCGCTGTCGGCGAGGGTGATATCGCTCTCGGAGATGGCTCCCGCGGCCGCATGGATGACCTTGATGCGGACTTCCTCGTTGGAGAGCTTCTCGAGGGACCCCTTGACAGCCTCCACCGAGCCCTGCACATCCCCCTTGACGATGAGATTGAGCGTCTTGAGATCTCCCTCGGTGACGTCCTTGAAGAGATCATCGAGGCTGGTCTTTTTCATCTCGTGGATCATGGATTCGCGTTCCTTGTTCTTGCGCTCCTCCTGTACCTTCTTCATGAGAGCCTGTTCGACGGCGAAGATCGTATCGCCTGCGCCGGGAACGTCCTCAAGACCCAACACGGAAACGGCCATCGAGGGACCTGCCTCCTTCACCTGTCTGCCCTTGTCGTCGAACATGGCGCGGACGCGGCCCATCGTGGTGCCCGAAATGAGATTGTCGCCCGTGCGGAGCGTCCCGTTCTGCACGAGAACGCTCGCCATGGGGCCCTTTCCCTTGTCGAGCTTGGCCTCGATGACGACGCCCTTGGCACGGCGGGAGGGATCTGCTCTGA